>NZ_GL882794.1:2050-13206 GCF_000195655.1 Klebsiella sp. MS 92-3 | reverse complement strand
CCCCCCCCCCCCCCCCCCCCGGCGCCGCCCCCCGCCCGCGGCGCGGGCGGGGCGGGGGGGGCGGATCCCTGCGCACAATGGAACCCGATGTTGTCACTGATTAAGGGTCCCTATGAGTCAGAGTCATTTCTTTGCCCCCCCCCCCCGCCTGAAACTGATTACCCGCTGGCCGCTGATGCGCAACGTGCGCACCGAAAATGTCTCCGAACACAGCCTGCAGGTGGCGATGGTCGCCCACGCGCTGGCGGCGATTAAAAACCGCAAATTTGGCGGCCAGGTCAACGCCGAGCGTATCGCCCTGCTGGCGATGTACCATGACGCCTCGGAAGTACTAACTGGCGACCTCCCTACTCCGGTGAAATATTTCAATTCGCAGATTGCCCAGGAATATAAGGCGATTGAGAAAATTGCTCAGCAAAAGCTGGTGGATATGGTCCCTGACGAGCTGCGCGATATTTTCGAGCCGCTGATTGATGAGCATCACTACAGTGAGGAAGAGCAGTCGATCGTTAAACAGGCTGACGCCCTCTGCGCTTACCTGAAGTGCCTCGAAGAGCTGTCTGCAGGCAATAACGAATTTCTGCTGGCCAAAGGTCGGCTGGAAAAGACCCTGGCATCGCGGCGCAGCGCGGAGATGGATTACTTTATGCAGGTGTTCGTCCCAAGCTTCCAGCTGTCGCTGGACGAAATTAGCCAGGATTCGCCGCTGTAAGGTTCTGGCCGGGCGGCGGTTGTGCTCTACCCGGCCAGAATATCTTAAAACGGAAACAGTACCGGGATTAGCAGGACGCAGACCACCATCACCAGTATGGTAAAGGGCACGCCTATTTTGACAAAATCGCTAAATGAGTACTTGCCCGGGCCAAGCACCAGGGTGTTAACCGGCGAGGAGACCGGGGTCATAAACGCCGCCGAAGCCGCCATCGCCACCACCATGGCAAAAGGATAGGGTGAGACGCCCATTGACTTCGCCGCCGCTAAGGCAATAGGCGCCATCAGCACCGCCGTGGCGGTGTTTGAGATAAACAGCCCAATCGCCGCGCACATCACGAACAGGCAGCCGAGCATCAGATAAGGCCCCTCGCCTCCGGCGACATCCATCAGTCCCTTCACCACCAGATCCACCCCGCCGGTTTTTTGCAGCGCCAGGGCAAACGGCATCATCCCAACAATCAAAATAATGCTCGGCCAGTGGATCGCCTTGTAGGCGCTTTCGGCATTGATGCAGCGGAATTTGCCCATCAGCAGACAGGCGATAATCGCGGCAATCGGGTTGGGAATTTCATCGGTGAGCATCAGGGCTACCATCAGCACCAGGCAGAAAATCGCATGCGGAGCCTGGCTGTGGGCCGGCGAAGCGTCATCGACCTCAACCGGCATATTGAGCACCACGAAATCCCGGCCGCGCTTCGCCAGCAGGGCAATTTGCCGCCAGTTGCCGACCACCAGCAGGATATCGCCGAGCTGCAGCGGCTCGTCGACCACCGAACCATCCATCGCTTTGCCATCGCGCTTCATGCCGACGATATTGAGACCAAACCGGGTGCGGAAGGCTATCTCACGCACCGTTTTGCCCATCATCTCTGAATCCGGGATCAGCGCCACCTCCGCCATCCCCACATCCAGCGCCTGATCGGCAAAATACTCGCCGCGCAATACCATCGGCTCAAGCATTTGCTCGCCGCAGAACTGGCGTAAATCGACATCGGAGGCGGACATATCGATCAGCAGGACGTCGCGGGCGCGAAATTCCGATACCCCGTTGACGTTGACAATTACCCGGCGGAACCGCCGCCAGCGTTCAACGCCGATCACGTTGGCGCAGTAGCGCTCACGCAGCTTTAAATCATCCAGCCGCTGACCGATCATCGGCGAACCCGGGCGGATGGCCAGCCGGCGAGCGCGGCCGGTGAGGTGATATTCGCGGATCAAATCGCGGAAGGTGCTTCTTTTTCGCCCATCGCGTGCGGAGTCGCCATTATCCGTCTTCAGCATAAAGCGCACCGCCAGCATATAGACGATGCCCAGGATCAGCACCACCAGGCCAATCGGCGTGACGCTGAAAAAGCTGAAGCCGTGCAGTCCCTCGCGCAGCAATTCACTGTTGACCACCAGGTTGGGCGGCGTCGCCACCAGGGTCATCATCCCGCTGATAAGCCCGGCGAAGCTCAGCGGCATCATCAGCCGCGATGGCGAGGTATTCATCCGCGCCGAGACGCTAAGTACCACCGGGATGAAAATGGCGACCACCCCGGTGGAGCTCATAAACGCGCCCAGACCGGCGACGGTGAGCATCAGGTAGATCAGCATTTTGGTTTCGCTGTTCCCCGCCACGCTCACCAGCCATGCCCCCATTTTGGTGGCGACTCCGGTGCGCACCAGGCCATCGCCGATAATAAACAGGGCGGCAATCAGGATCACGTTAGGATCGCTGAATCCGGAAAAAGCTTCATTTAACGTCAGCGTTCCGCTGAGGACAAAGGCGACAATGACCATCAGGGCGATAGCATCCATGCGCACCTTGCCGGTAGCAAACAGCACAACCGCGATGGCCAGGAGGGATAAAACCCAAATCAATTCACCGTTCACAACGTTTCCTTGTCACAAGTGGGAGTCGACATAGTGGCATAAAAAAGCCCCGACGACGCGGGGCGAAATCATGGGTTTACGCTTTAAGACGCACATTTACCACGCCGTCAGTCTGGCGTTCAACCACCAGATCTTCCAGGCTGCTCAGCACGAGGTCGGCTTCATCCAGGCGAGGGGCATCGGCGGGCACGTTGACCGCGATAGTGCGACAGCCGGCCGCCAGTCCGGAGAGGAGCCCCGCCGGCGCATCTTCCACCACCGCGCACTCCCCGGCAGGCAGACCCAGCCGCTCGGCGCCCAGCAGATAGGCGTCCGGCGCCGGTTTGCCGTGTTTCACCTGCTCGGCGGTGACGAACACCTCAGGCATCGGCAGGCCCGCCGCGCGGTGACGCGCGTGGGCAACCGGAATCGAGCCGGAGGTGACAATCGCCCACGGGATCCCGGCCTCATTGAGCGTATTCAGCAGGGCTAATGCCCCCGGCAGCGCGACGATACCCTCAATATCAGTGGCTTCTATCTGCTCGAGGTAGCGAAATTCGGCCTGGATATCCTCCTCGCTGCGCCCCGGCATAAAATGGCGAATGGAGGTAATGGCCTGCTTGCCGTGAATAAAACTGAGAATTTCATCATGGTCAATGGCGAAACGATCGCCCCACTTGCACCATGAACGCTCTACCACCGGCAAGGAATCCACCAGCGTCCCGTCTAAATCGAACAGGAAACCTTTACACTGCACGGGCACCTCCCTCAGGCGTTGATAATTTGATTAATTTCATTACTGCTCAGATGATACTGGCGCGGGCAAGCGTGCCAGACGCTCAGCATCCGCTGATATTTCTCCCACATCGGGGTCTGCGAGTTAAAGCCATGGGTACCGGCGTCAAAATGGCTGTAGCGGCCTTCAACGTTGACCATAAAACGCACATAGCCGAGATAACGCGCTTCGGTGGCGGCATCAAATCCGAGGAAGGTGACCCGGCGTTCATCGATCCCCGCCGCGTCTTTCAGGTTGGTCCAGGAGACGTGCAGCGCGTGGTACATCTCCATGATATCAATAACGGTACGGCAGGTTTCTTCCGTCAGCTGGCCGAACTCGCGGTCCAGTTCACGCATCTGTAGCCCATACCCACGCTCTATGATGGTTTGCAGACGACGGTAGCGTTCCGCATTATCCGGGTCGAGCATCGTCATCATTTTGTACTGATTGGATAAAATCAGACGCTGCGCATTGGTCATTTCCATGTTGTGACTCCTGTAGCACGGTAGGGCGTGAAATAAAGAAGGCGCATAAATCATGCGCCTTCTTTTATATGCGTTTTCCGTAGTGAATTACAAATCATCAAGGAAAGTTTTATCCAGTTGTTTGAAGGCGCGCTTAAGCGTGTCAGCCAGCGCCTGATAATCGGGCTTGCCTTCGACCGGTGCCAGCGCCTGCCCCGCCTCCTGCAGTTTACCGCGCACTTCATAGAACCAGTTAAGAATGGAGGGCGGCAGCGGCGTCACCGAACGCTTACCCAACCACCAGAGTCCCTGCATCGGCAGGCTCAGCGCAAACAGCGCGGTAGCGACGGCGGGGCCCAGCTGGCCGCCAAGAGCTATCTGCCAGCAGAGGGTAAAAATGGCGATTGGCGGCATGATGCGGATGGCATAGCGGGTGGCACGAATAATGCGGTTTTCAATAAACACCGGCGCGAGGCGCTTGTCGAGAGGCCAGGTCTTTGCGTAATGCTGCCCGCGGTTGAACAAGCTAAAGAAGCTAACGGGGCGTTTCTCAGGGGTCGACATGGCTTTACCTCAACTTTACATATAAAACTTAAAAAATTCGTGCAAAACACCAACTATGCATGACATCGTTCAAAAGATTTTGGCAAAGGATGCCGCAATCAGGTATCCTGTGCCCGCCTGAAAGGGCGGTTAGACTCTTTGCCAGGCTAGTCAAATTATCGCATATTCTGCCATTGGCTGAAAATTATGCAAAATGGCATAAAATCAAATGTACTTCTCTCATCGTGCCCGAAAACAGAACAAGGCATGATGTTAATCATAAATGTCGAGGTCATCCTGCGCTACGCTAATGACACACTGACGTTTTTTTAGCCACGTATCATAAAAAGGTACTTCCATGTCGAGTAAGTTAGTACTGGTTCTGAACTGCGGTAGCTCCTCTCTGAAATTTGCTATCCTTGACGCCGTGAACGGCGACGAATATCTGTCCGGTTTAGCGGAATGCTTCCACCTGCCGGAAGCCCGTATCAAATGGAAAATGGACGGCAGCAAACAAGAAGCCGAGTTAGGCGCGGGCGCCGCGCACAGTGAAGCGCTGAACTTTATCGTTAACACTATTCTGGCACAAAAACCAGAACTGTCTGCTCAGCTGACCGCAATCGGCCACCGTATCGTACACGGCGGTGAAAAATACACCAGCTCCGTGGTGATCGACGAGTCCGTAATTCAGGGTATTAAAGACGCCGCGTCTTTCGCACCGCTGCACAACCCGGCACACCTGATCGGCATCGCTGAAGCGCTGAAATCCTTCCCGCACCTGAAAGACAAAAACGTGGCTGTATTCGATACGGCGTTCCATCAGACCATGCCGGAAGAATCCTATCTCTACGCCCTGCCGTACAGCCTGTACAAAGAGCACGGCGTTCGTCGTTACGGCGCGCACGGCACCAGCCACTTCTACGTGACTCAGGAAGCCGCTAAGATCCTCAACAAGCCGGTGGAAGAGCTGAACATCATCACCTGCCACCTCGGCAACGGTGGTTCTGTTTCCGCTATCCGTAACGGTAAATGCGTTGACACCTCCATGGGTCTGACCCCGCTGGAAGGCCTGGTGATGGGTACCCGCTCCGGTGACATCGATCCGGCCATCATCTTCCATCTGCACGACACCCTGGGCATGAGCGTTGACGCGATCAACAAAATGCTGACCAAAGAGTCCGGCCTGCTGGGTCTGACCGAAGTCACCAGCGACTGCCGCTACGTGGAAGACAACTATCAGGAAAAAGCCGACGCTAAACGCGCGATGGACGTTTACTGCCACCGCCTGGCGAAATACATCGGTTCCTACACCGCGCTGATGGACGGCCGTCTTGACGCCGTTATTTTCACCGGTGGTATCGGTGAAAACGCCGCGATGGTGCGTGAGCTGTCGCTGGGCAAACTGGGCGTACTGGGCTTTGAAGTTGACCATGAGCGTAACCTTGCTGCCCGCTTCGGCAAGTCTGGCTTCATCAACAAAGAAGGCACCCGTCCTGCCGTGGTTATCCCGACCAACGAAGAGCTGGTCATCGCGCAAGACGCCAGCCGTCTGACCGCATAATTCCACATCGCCAGCCCTGACCCGCAATAATTCGAGCTGCAGGAAGGCGGCGACACAGCAAAACCCCGGCCGCGTACAGCGCGTACGCCACCGGGGTGAGCAAGTAGAGCCAACGCACGTGCAACTTGAAATATGACGGATAGCTGGCGGTGCTGTTTTGTATCCCGCCTGATACTGGCGGTAACGAAAGAGGATATACCGTGTCCCGTACTATCATGTTAATTCCTACCGGTACCAGCGTAGGTCTGACCAGCGTCAGCCTCGGTGTGATCCGCGCTATGGAACGCAAAGGCGTTCGTCTGAGCGTCTTTAAACCTATCGCCCAGCCGCGTTCCGGTGGCGATGCCCCAGACCAGACCACCACCATCGTTCGCGCCAGCTCCTCCACCACCACCGCCGCTGAACCGCTGAAGATGAGCCATGTTGAGTCTCTGCTCTCCAGCAATCAGAAAGATGTGCTGATGGAAGAGATCATTGCCAACTACCACGCGAATACTCAGGACGCGGAAGTGGTGCTGGTGGAAGGCCTGGTACCGACCCGTAAGCATCAGTTCGCCCAGGCGCTGAACTTTGAAATCGCCAAAACGCTGAACGCTGAAATCGTCTTCGTGATGTCTCAGGGCACCGACACGCCAGAACAGCTGAACGAGCGTATCGAACTGACCCGTAACAGCTTTGGCGGCGCCAAAAATACCAGCATCACCGGCGTTATCGTCAACAAACTGAATGCCCCTGTCGACGATCAGGGCCGTACCCGTCCTGACCTGTCGGAAATTTTCGACGACTCGTCGAAAGCAAAAATCGTGAAGATTGACCCGGCTCAGCTGCAGAAAGGCAGCACGCTGCCGGTGCTGGGCGCAGTGCCATGGAGCTTCGATCTGATCGCGACCCGCGCGATCGACATGGCTCACCATCTGAATGCGACCATCATCAACGAAGGCGATATCAATACCCGCCGCGTGAAATCCGTGACTTTCTGCGCGCGCAGCATCCCGCACATGCTGGAACACTTCCGCCCTGGTTCTCTGCTGGTTACCTCCGCAGACCGTCCTGACGTGCTGGTTGCGGCCTGCCTGGCGGCAATGAACGGCGTGGAAATCGGCGCCATTCTGCTGACCGGCGGCTATGAAATGGACGCGCGCATCAGCAAGCTGTGTGAACGCGCTTTCGCGACCGGCCTGCCGGTATTTATGGTCAACACCAACACCTGGCAGACCTCCCTGAGCCTGCAGAGCTTTAACCTCGAAGTACCGGTTGACGATCACGAGCGTATCGAGAAAGTTCAGGAATACGTGGCCAACTACATCAACGCCGACTGGATCGAATCGCTGACCGCGACCTCCGAGCGCAGCCGCCGTCTCTCTCCGCCAGCCTTCCGCTACCAGCTGACCGAGCTGGCGCGCAAAGCCGGCAAACGTGTCGTTCTGCCGGAAGGCGACGAACCGCGTACCGTGAAAGCGGCGGCGATTTGCGCCGAACGCGGGATCGCCACCTGTGTCCTGCTGGGTAACCCGGATGAGATCAACCGCGTAGCCGCGGCCCAGGGCGTGGAGCTTGGCGCCGGCATTGAAATCGTCGATCCGGAAGTGGTTCGCGAAAGCTATGTGGGTCGCCTGGTCGAACTGCGTAAGAACAAAGGCATGACCGAAGCGGTCGCGCGTGAGCAGCTGGAAGACAACGTGGTTCTCGGCACCCTGATGCTGGAACAGGACGAAGTCGACGGTCTGGTATCCGGCGCGGTTCACACCACTGCCAACACCATTCGTCCGCCGCTGCAGCTGATCAAAACCGCGCCGGGCAGCTCGCTGGTCTCCTCCGTGTTCTTCATGCTGCTGCCGGAACAGGTTTACGTTTACGGCGACTGCGCGATCAACCCGGACCCGACCGCCGAGCAGCTGGCGGAAATCGCTATTCAGTCCGCTGAATCCGCGATTGCCTTCGGCATCGAACCGCGCGTGGCGATGCTCTCCTACTCCACCGGTACCTCCGGCGCGGGTAGCGATGTCGAGAAAGTCCGCGAAGCGACCCGTCTGGCGCAGGAAAAACGTCCTGACCTGATGATCGACGGCCCGCTGCAGTATGACGCCGCGGTGATGGCTGACGTAGCGAAGTCCAAAGCGCCGAACTCACCGGTAGCTGGCCGCGCGACCGTGTTCATCTTCCCGGATCTGAACACCGGTAACACCACGTACAAAGCGGTACAGCGCTCTGCCGACCTGATCTCCATCGGGCCGATGCTGCAGGGTATGCGCAAGCCGGTCAACGACCTGTCCCGTGGCGCGCTGGTAGACGATATCGTCTATACCATCGCACTGACCGCGATCCAATCGGCTCAGCAGCAGAAGTAATCTGCCGCTGTGGTCAAAGCAAAAGGCAGCCGAATGGCTGCCTTTTTGTCGTCAGGAGGCGAGCGACGATTGCTGCCGCGCGTTTGCGATCTTTATTCGCGCTCGCTCTCTTCCGCATCATCATACTCATTACCGGCGTTGCGGGTCATCCACAGCGCCAGCGCTTTCAGGGAGTCCGGCGTGAACTCATCGCAGCGGGCGGTGATCTCTTCCGGCGTTAACCAGCACACCTCGCTGACCTCTTCTTCCTGCAGGGCGAACGGCCCGTGGGAGACGCAGCTAAACAGACTTCCCCAGACGCGGCAGA
Source organism: Klebsiella sp. MS 92-3 (assembly GCF_000195655.1). Lineage (NCBI taxonomy): Bacteria > Pseudomonadati > Pseudomonadota > Gammaproteobacteria > Enterobacterales > Enterobacteriaceae > Klebsiella > Klebsiella sp. MS 92-3. Next base: position 4,637 of record NZ_GL882794.1, on the reverse strand, counting down.
ATTTGTCTTCGTAATAAAACTGGCCGTGATCGGCAAACGGCACCCCGGCGATGCCTAACTCCTCTTCCGCCTCGCGACGGGCCGATTCCAGCAGCTGCTCATCAGCCTGCACGACGCCGCCAGCGGTGGCATCCAGCATGCCCGGATGAAAGTCTTTTGTCTCGGTGCGTCGCTGCACCAGAATTTTCCCCATTCCGTCATGAACGACGATATAGGTCGCCCGGTGGCGCAGGCACTGCGCGCGCATTTGCTCGCGGCTGGACTGTGCTATCACCTCATTGTTTTCATTAACAATATCGACCCATTCTGTGCTTGCCAAATGATTCTGTTCCGCCATCAGGAAACCTTACTTTAAATGCGCTCTCGCGGCGCGTCTTTATGATTGAGGGCTAAATTACGGGTAAATTGCAACCTCTGCAATAACCTGATTATCATTGAGTGCTAAAACCTGCAGCCGCCCCTGATCCAGCAGCCCATAGCTGGCGGAATATCCCCCTTTCGGGATACTCACTGAGCCGGGATTAAAGAGGTAAATTGCGCCGCGTTTTTCCGCGACCGGTATATGAGTATGGCCATATGCCAGGACATCGCCAGCGGCCAGCGGCGGCAGATTATCCGGACTATAGAGATGCCCGTGGGTCAGAAACAGGCGATAGCGTTCGCTAAGCACCTGCTGCCAGGGCGCGGTGATTGGAAAACGAAGCAGCATCTGATCCACTTCGCTGTCGCAGTTGCCGCGAACGGCAACAATGCGTTCCGCCACGCTGTTCAACCGCTCCGCCACCTCACCCGGCGCATACCCCTCAGGCAGCGCGTTGCGCGGACCGTGATTGAGCACATCGCCGAGTATGATCAGCCACCTGGCGCCGCTTTGCGCGAACCGTTCAAGCACGCGTTCCGTGGCGGGCAGCGAACCATGAATATCGGAGGCAAACATCAGCTTCATAGGTTCCATCTCCACTGGTTACGATGCCTCTATGATAGCGGAAGCGCGGCGGGTTATCAGCCTCAGCGTTTGGCGGAAAGCGCCACGTAACGCTGGATTGAGGCCCGCTGCCACTGGAAAGACGCATAATCAGCCAGCGCCTCCGGTACCTTATCGCCATTGAGAACCAGGCGATTGAGCATCAGCGCCAGGTCTGCGTCGGCAATAGACCATTCGCCAAATAAATTTTGCCCGCCGTGGGCCAGTAGCATGGTGGCGGTGGCAAACAGCTTTTCCGCAGATTGCCTGCCGGCCTCGCTGAGGTCCGGCATTTTCGCCCCGCCAAACACCACGGCGGTGGATCGCTCTTCACGAATTAGCATCAGATCGCTGCGCAGCCAGGCCTGGATCTGCCGGGCGCGGGCTCGTTTTTGCAGATCATGCGGGTAGATGCGCTCCCACTCCGGCGGCGCGAAACGCTCATCCAGATACTCGGTAATCGCCGAAGACTCACTTAGCGCGAAATCATCAACCTCCAGCAGCGGTACGCGACGGGTGGCGGCATAGCCTGTCCAGCCCGCCTGCAGATGTTCGCCGCGGTTCAGGTCGACGGTTTTAAGGGTAAAAGGCAGGCTTTTTTCCTGCAGAGCGACATAGACAGACATCACGTACGGTGAGAAAAAATCGGCATCGGACCACAGGGTAATGACAGGCTGGCTCATAGCTTCCTCAAGGGTGGTAGACAGGACAATAAGCCAACATAGCCTGTCTTACAGGCGATGTCACTGCTCGAGCGCGGACGACTCGTCGCCTGGCTGCCGGGTCGCTTGCGGAATTTCTCCCGGGTGGCGCAGCTTCACCTATACTCGAACAGTTTGCGACCCACGACGGCGGGAAATATTATGATCGATCTTTACTATGCACCCACCCCAAACGGCCACAAAATCACCCTGTTCCTCGAAGAGGCGGAGCTAGCCTATCGGCTAATTCGGGTCGATATCGGCAAAGGGGAACAATTTCATCCGCAGTTTCTGGCGATTTCGCCGAATAATAAAGTTCCGGCTATCGTCGACCACATGCCTGCTGACGGCGGGGCGCCATTGAGCGTTTTCGAGTCCGGCGCCATCCTGCTCTATCTGGCGGAAAAAAGCGGTAAGCTGCTGAGCGGCGAGCTGCGGGAACGCTACGTCACGCTGCAGTGGCTGTTCTGGCAGGTCGGCGGGCTGGGGCCGATGCTGGGGCAAAATCAACATTTTTCCCACTCCGCGCCGCAAACCGTGCCCTACGCTATTGAACGTTTTCAGGTGGAAACCCAACGACTGTATGGGGTGCTAAATCAGCGTCTGGGATGCAGCCCGTGGCTTGGCGGCGACCACTACAGTATAGCCGACATCGCCGCCTGGCCCTGGGTGAACTGCCATGTCCGACAGCGTATCGATCTGGCGAACTATCCGGCGGTGCACAACTGGTATGAGCGCATTAAGCAGCGGCCGGCAACGGCGGAAGCGATGTTAAAAATTCAGCTTTATTAACCCCCTGCTCGCCCGTCGCGCTTTGTTGTATGATTGCAGGACTTACACCACGGAGGAAGCCTGCAATGTCTCAACCAGACGCCATTATTCGTATTAAGAACCTGCGCCTGCGGACTTTTATTGGTATTAA
>NZ_GL882794.1:0-1916 GCF_000195655.1 Klebsiella sp. MS 92-3 | reverse complement strand
CCCCCCCCCCCCCCCCCCCCCCTGCCGATAAAGCGCGCGACAGCGAGGACATCAATGATGCGCTGAACTATCGCACCATTACCAAGCGCATAATCAGCCATCTTGAGAATGGCCGTTTTTCGCTGCTGGAAAAATTAACTCAGGATGTGCTGAATATCGCATGCGAACATCACTGGGTCACATATGCTGAAGTGGAGATTGATAAACTTCATGCGCTGCGCTATGCCGACTCGGTGTCCATGACCATGAGCTGGCGTCGCTAACCATGTCAGGGAGGTGGTATGAAGATCCTGCTTACTGGTGGTACCGGCCTGATTGGCCGACATCTGATACCCAGATTGCTGGAGCTCGGGCATAGCGTCACGGTCTCCACGCGACATCCGGATACCGCCCGCGCCCGTCTCGATCCGCGCGTCACCCTGTGGCGCGATTTCGAGGGCCATCACCACCTCAATGACATTGATGCCGTCATCAATCTGGCGGGTGAACCCATCGCTGATAAACGCTGGACGGCCGAGCAGAAACAACGCTTGTGCCATAGCCGCTGGGATCTCACGCAGCGGCTGGTGGGCCTGATCCACGCCAGCGACACCCCTCCCTCCGTGCTGATCAGCGGGTCTGCCATCGGCTACTATGGCGACCTCGGCGAGGTGGTGGTGACCGAAGAAGAGCCACCGCACAATGAGTTTACCCATAAGCTGTGCGCCCGCTGGGAACAAATTGCCTGCGAAGCGCAAAGCGAGCGCACCCGCGTCTGCCTGCTGCGCACCGGCGTGGTACTGGCTCCGCGGGGCGGTATTCTCGGCAAAATGACACCCGCCTTTAAGCTCGGCCTCGGCGGGCCTATCGGCAACGGCAGACAGTACCTGGCCTGGATCCATATCGACGATATGGTTAACGGCATTCTGTGGCTGCTGGATAACGATCTGCGCGGTCCGTTCAATATGGTTTCTCCCTACCCGGTGCATAACGAGCAGTTCGCCCATGCGCTGGGTCATGCGCTCCATCGACCGGCGATTTTCCGCGTTCCCGCCGCCGCTATCCGCCTGTTGATGGGGAAATCCGCCGTCCTGGTGCTCGGCGGCCAGCGCGCGCTGCCAAAGCGTCTGGAGGCCGCCGGCTTTGCCTTCCGCTGGTACGATCTGGACGAAGCGCTAAAGGATGTGCTGAGTTAATGGCTGACACAGGGGAGCATTGGCTCCCCTGATTCCATTCTGCTGGCTCATGCTCCACGCCTGGATGGTCTCACCCTGGCGCTGCAGCATCGCCATATTCAGGACAACCAGCGCCCTTAATCGCCTGAATTCACCGCCAGCCGGCCGGTTCGCCGGTGTTACCTGGCAAAGCAAAGTGCTAAGGTAGGCTTTTCTTTCTGCGTATTGACTGCTTTATGACGACCATCACCACACCACGCCTTTCGCTTACCCGCTTTGTTACCGATGACTGGCCCTTTTTTCTGCGCCTGCGCCAGGATCCGCAGGTGATGCGTTTTATGGGGGAGGTGTTAAGCGAGGAGGCGCTGCGCAGCGTCTTCGTCAGTCGCTGTGCCGATCCCGGGGTGTTTGTATTGCGCGATAAATTCGGCGAGGCGCTGGGCGATATTGGGCTCCGCATCAGTCCGAAAAATCCGCACGAAGCTGACGTCGGCTACGCGCTGCTGCCTCAGGCTCAGGGAAAAGGCTATGCCAGCGAAGCGCTGCGGGCGGTCTGCGAGTATGGTTTCACCACCCTGGGGGTGCAGGCCATCAATGCCTGGGTGCTGGGTGAAAACCGTGGCTCATCGCGCCTGCTGGAGAAGCAAGGCTTTGTGCGCACCCAGGTGCTGGAGAAAGCCTATCATCTGAACGGCGTCGATTACGATGACTGGATCTATCGGCTGGAGCGGGAAGCTCATCCGGCGTCCGCAGACGCCGGAT
>NZ_GL882793.1:80774-85601 GCF_000195655.1 Klebsiella sp. MS 92-3 | reverse complement strand
CAAGCGCAGCGCCGCCGGGCAAGCTGTACCGGACTCCGTTCCCGTCGTTGTGCCGGATGACGGCTAACGCCTTATCCGGCCTACCTTCACCCCAGCTCTAAGGCTTGCGCCAGCAGGGGGATTCCCGTCGCATCACCTGAGTCCCCTCATCCACACGACGATACGTTTGTTTATTGCCTTACTGCCAAGCTGAATCGTTAAAGCTAAAAACAATGTAGATCACATATCCTGGTGATAAATACGTATTACTCAGCAAAATAATACGACTTTCATCTCATTTAACATCATAAAAACGGCCACTTTCTCACCAGGTGAGGCGCTTCACATTTTAATCACCCCCATGCCGGTAGATTTCACACGTCAATGACACAATCGATTCAGCAAAAAGGGAATAAAAATGAAAAAAACATTGGTTCTGACGACGATCGCCCTGCTGGTTTCCGGCTCGGCCGCGGCAAAAACATGGGTGCTGACGAACGCTGAAGAGGGGATGGATAAAGGAAACTGGCAGATCAACAGCGATCAGCTGAAGGTGAAAGATCATGCGTTCAGCATTGAGCAGAAAGTCCTGCACGGCGGTAAGCAGGAAGGCAGCAAAATCCTTACCATTCACAGTAAAGACGGCCTGACCATTACCTTGAGCCCGACACGCGGCATGAACTTACTGCGTATTGAGGGTTTCGGCAGCCGGATGGGCTGGGATTCGCCGGTTAAAGAGGTCGTCAACCCGGCGTTTATCAACCTGGAAAGCCGCAATGGCCTCGGCTGGCTGGAAGGATTCAACGAGATGATGGTCCGCTGCGGCTATGAATGGACCGGCCATCCGGTGACCGCGGACGGGCAAATTTATACCCTACACGGCAAGGCGGGCAACACGCCGGCCTCTCTGGTGGAGGTGGAGGTGGCCGACAGCGCGCCGTATGAAATCCGCATCCGCGGGCTGGTGAAAGAGAGCACCTTTAAAAAAGCCGATCTGCAGACCCTGACCGAACTGCGCTACGTGCCGGGCAGCAACAGCTTCAGCTTACATGACGTCTTAACCAACCATGCCGACTATCCGCATGATTATCAGATCATCTACCACAGCAACTTCGGCACCCCGATCCTCGAAGAAGGCGCGCGCTTCCTCGCCCCGATGTCCAGCATCAGCCCGTTCAATGATTACGCGAAGAGCGGGTTAAAAACCTGGCAGACCTATCAGGGACCGACCAAAGATTTTGACGAGATGGTATTTAATATTCAGCCGCTGGCCGATGAAAATCACCAGACCCTGGCCGCCGTGGTCAACAAAGCGGGCGATAAAGGGGCCTCTATTCAGTTTGATACCCGTCAGCTGCCGGTCCTGACGCTGTGGAAAAACACCGATACCGTCAAGCAGGGCTATGTCACCGGTATCGAGCCGGGGACCAGCTACGCCTATCCGGTGACCATTGAACGCGAGCAAAAACGCGTGAAGCAGCTGCAGCCGGGCGCCAGCGCGCAGTTTGATCTAACCTACACCCTGCTGCACGACAGCGCCCAGGTAGCCGCCGTTGAGCAGAAAATCGCTAAGATTCAGGGCGATAACAAAGTCGCGGAGAACGAGACGCCGATCGCCAAAGAGTAACAGCGCCGCCAGTCGAATGCCCGGAGCGGTACGCCGAGCCGGGCTACTCCCGCCCCATCACCTCGTGCCCGAGATCCCGGGCAAACTGCTGATACTGCCGCTCATCGATCGGCTGCGGGTAGCTCAGCACCAGCAGCTCATGATCCGCAATGCCCTGATGATAGCTCGGGTGATGATGCGCCCAGGGATTAGCATGGAACCCCATCGACTGATAAAAGCGCAGCCGTTTATGGGCGATGGCCGTGGTTAGCGGATCGATTTCCAGAATGGTCAGCGGGGCGCGCGTCAGGATCTGCGCCAGCAGCTGTTTACCATAGCCGCGGGAGCGCAGCGTGTCGTCGATCGCCAGATGTTCGATATAACCGTAGCCGGCAAACTGCCAGCAGCCGCTGAGGCCGACAAAGACGCCTTCATCGAACCATGCTTCCAGCGCGTAGCGCGGGTGGCTCAGCGCCTGACGTTTGGCCTCGCTTTCGCGCTGCTCGTGCCACGGAAAGGCGCGCGCGTAAAGCGCGTCCAGCATGGCGAAATGGGGCGAGTCGGTAGAACGTACGCTTTCGCAGGTCAGCATCACATAATTCCTGGTAGCTAAAACAAAACTGCCCTCACGCGGAGGGCAGTGACCGGAGGCGTACGCGCTTATTCAGCCGCGGCCGCTTTTTGCGCCAGCTTATCCAGCAGCTTCTGATGAATGCCGCCGAAGCCGCCGTTGCTCATCACCAGGATATGGTCGCCCGGGTGGGCGGTTTTGACCACCATCTCCGCCAGGGTATCGACGTCGGCGCTCCAGTGGGCCGGCTGGACGCAGGCCTCCGCCACTTCCGCCACCTGCCACGGAATATGCTGCGGCTGCAGGAGGAACACTTCATCGGCGCGGCCGAGAGACGGCGCCAGATCGTCCTTGCAGACGCCCATTTTCATGGTGTTAGAGCGCGGCTCCAGCACGGCGAGAATGCGCGCGGTACCGCCTACTTTACCGCGCAGCGCCTGCAGCGTGGCGAGGATTGCCGTCGGATGATGGGCGAAATCGTCATACACGGTGACGCCGTTGGCTTCGCCCCGCAGCTCCAGGCGACGGCGGGCGTTGATAAAGCTGCCCAGCGCGTTCGCGGCATCCGCCGGCAGCACGCCGACGTGACGCGCCGCGGCAATCGCCATCAGGCCGTTATGCATATTATGCTCGCCGACCAGCGCCCACTTCACTTCGCCGACCTTTTCGCCGTCGAGTAAGACTTCCCACTGCGAGGCGTCGGCGTTCAGTTTTTTCGCCTGCCAGTGGCCCTGCTCGCCCACCAGCTCCTGCTCGCTCCAGCAGCCCATCGCCATCACCTGCTTCAGGTTGATGTCGTTCTCCGGCAGGATAATTTTGCCTTTGCCCGGCACGATGCGCACCAGATGGTGGAACTGTTTCTGAATCGCCTTCAGGTCATCAAAGATGTCCGCGTGGTCGAACTCAAGGTTGTTGAGGATCAGCGTCCGCGGGCAGTAGTGAACAAACTTGGAGCGCTTGTCGAAGAAGGCGCAGTCATATTCGTCGGCTTCAATGACGAAGAACGGGCTGTCGCCCAGGCGCGCGGAGACGTCGAAATTGCCCGGAACGCCGCCAATCACGAACCCCGGTTTATAGCCGCAGGCTTCAAGGATCCAGGTCGCCATGCCGGCAGTGGTGGTTTTGCCGTGGGTCCCGGCGACGGCCAGCACCCAGCGATCGCGCAGCACGAAGTCGTGCAGCCACTGCGGGCCGGACATATAGGGAATATTATTTTCCAGCACCGCTTCAACGCACGGGTTGCCGCGAGTCATGGCGTTACCGATGATCACCAGGCCCGGCCGGGGCTCCAGCTGGCTGGGGTCATAGCCCTGAATTAAATCAATCCCCTGGTTTTCCAGCAGGGTGCTCATCGGCGGATAGACGTTAGCATCCGACCCCGTTACCTCATGACCGAGGGAGCGCGCCAGCATGGCCAGCCCCCCCATAAACGTGCCACAGATTCCTAAAATATGAATGCGCATTCGTCATTTCCTTTTCTTATCCGGGGCACATTTTACCCATATCCCGGGCCCTGGCGAAATGCATTTCAGGCGAATCTGTATTTTGCTGGCGCGATTCACCTGTGCGCACTTTTTTGATTCTTTGTTAAGATTGTTGCGTTCGTTTTACTCAACATAAAAATGCAGGGAACGAGTTATGAAAACGTTAGGTGAGTTTATTGTTGAAAAGCAGCACGAGTTCTCCCACGCCACCGGTGAGCTGACTGCTTTGTTGTCAGCAATAAAGTTGGGCGCCAAGATCATCCACCGCGATATCAACAAGGCCGGTCTGGTCGATATCCTGGGTGCCAGCGGTGCTGAAAACGTTCAGGGCGAGGTTCAGCAAAAACTCGATCTGTTCGCTAATGAAAAATTAAAAGCCGCACTGCGAGCACGCGATATTGTTGCCGGGATCGCCTCTGAAGAAGAAGATGAGATTGTCGTCTTCGAAGGGTGTGAACACGCCAAATACGTGGTGCTGATGGACCCTCTGGATGGCTCCTCTAACATCGACGTTAACGTCTCTGTCGGTACGATCTTCTCTATCTACCGCCGCGTGACGCCTGTCGGCACGCCGGTGACAGAAGAAGACTTCCTGCAGCCGGGCAACAAGCAGGTGGCCGCGGGCTATGTGGTCTACGGATCGTCGACGATGCTGGTGTATACCACCGGCTGCGGCGTTCACGCCTTCACCTACGACCCGTCCCTTGGCGTCTTCTGTCTATGCCAGGAGCGCATGCGCTTCCCGGAGAAGGGCAATACCTACTCCATCAACGAAGGCAACTACATCAAATTCCCGCAGGGCGTGAAGAAGTACATTAAGTACTGTCAGGAAGAGGACAAAGCGACTCAGCGTCCTTATACCTCACGCTATATCGGCTCGCTGGTGGCGGACTTCCACCGCAACCTGCTGAAAGGCGGCATCTATCTCTATCCGAGCACCGCCAGCCACCCGGAAGGCAAGCTGCGCCTGCTGTATGAATGCAACCCGATGGCCTTCCTCGCCGAACAGGCGGGCGGTAAGGCCAGCGACGGTAAAGAGCGTATTCTGGATATTATCCCGGAAAGCCTGCATCAGCGTCGCTCCTTCTTCGTCGGCAACAACCACATGGTAGAAGACGTCGAGAACTTTATTAAAGCGTTCCCGGACGCCTAAGCGTCCTGCCCCCCCCCCCCCCCCCCCCCCCCCC
>NZ_GL882793.1:72660-80741 GCF_000195655.1 Klebsiella sp. MS 92-3 | reverse complement strand
CCCATTTCTTAGCGACTCCCCGCCCCGCTCACCCGCGTCACCGCCGCATTTTGCCGATTTTCCCACAGCACGGTCAGACCACGCTGCAGCGCGATAAAGATAAACAGCAAAATGCCGATGGCGATTTTCGTCCACCATGAGCTGAGGGTGCCGTCGAAGTTGATGTAGGTCTGAATCAGCCCCTGGATCGCCACCCCGAACAGCGTTCCCAGCACGGTACCGACGCCACCGCTTAGCAGCGTACCGCCGATCACCACCGAGGCAATCGCATCCAGCTCGACGCCGACGCCCGCCAGCGCATAGCCCGCCTGGGTATAAATGGAAAAGACGATCCCGGCCAGCGTCGCCAGTCCGGTGGAGAGCATATAGATACGGATCGTGGCGCTGCGAGTCGAAATCCCCATCAGATTCGCCGACATGGCGTTGCCGCCGATGGCATACACCTGGTTGCCAAAGCGGGTGCGATGGGCGACAAAAATACCGGCCACCACCACCAGCAGCATCAGCAGTCCCATGGCGCTGAGACGACCGCCGCCGGGAATGGTCCATGCCAGCCCGGACAGGGTGTCGTACACTGGGTGGTTAATCGGAATCGACTCCTCTGACACCAGATAGCTCACGCCGCGCAGGAAGAACATGCCGGCGAGGGTGATGATAAAGGCCGGGATCTTCAGGGCGTCAATCAGCAGCCCCATAAACGCGCCGAAGGCGCAGCCCATCACCAGCACCAGCGGAAAGGCCACCAGCGGCGAGATTCCCCAAAAGCCAATTGCTTTGGCGAGGAAGACGCCGGTAAAGGCGATCACCGACCCCACCGACAGATCGATCCCGCCGGAGAGGATCACAAAGGTCATGCCCACGGCGATGATCCCGAGGAAGGCGTTATCCGTCAGGATATTGCAGATCACCCGCGTTGAGGCAAAACCGGGGAACTGGGTCAGGCAGTAGAGGTAGCCCAGCACAAACACCGCAAGGGTGATCATCAATGGTAAATTACGTTTTATCATGGCCGCGTACCCCTTTCAGTAAACCGATAAAGCGCGGCGACTGGACAATCAGTACGCACAGCACCACCACCGCTTTCACCACCTGGTTGAGCTCCGGCGGGAAGCCGGAGAGCAAAATCCCGGTGTTCATTCCCTGGATAATCAGCGCCCCCACCACCGAGAGCAGCAGGTTAAAGCGCCCGCCCATCAGCGAGGCGCCGCCGATGACCACCGCCAGAATGGCGTCCAGCTCAAGCCATAGCCCGGCGTTATTGGCATCCGCGCCGCGAATGTCCGCCGCCACGATGATCCCGGCGATCGCCGCGCAGACGCCGCTCAGGACATAGGCCAGCATCACCACGATGCGGGTATTGACGCCGGCGTTTTTCGCCGCGCGGATGTTGATCCCTACCGCCTCAATAAACATGCCCAGCGCCGTTTTACGGGTAAACAGCCAGAACAGCAGCAGCGTAGCGGCGGCGACGATCACCGGCGTCGGAAACAGCAGAAACGATCCGCTGCCGAGCCATGCCAGGGCCGGGGAATCAAAGGTGACGATCTGCCCGGCGGTGATCAACTGCGCCACCCCGCGCCCGGCCACCATCAGGATCAGCGTCGCCACAAAGGGCTGGATCTTAAGGACCGCCACGAGGATGCCGTTCCACAATCCGGCCAGCGCGCCCGCGGCCAGCGCGGCCAACAGCACCACCGGCAGGCTGTGCCCGGCGACGGTCATCGAGGCGGCCGTCGCGCCGGCAATCGCCATCACCGCCCCTACCGACAGGTCGATGCCGCCGGTGGCGATCACCAGCGTCATGCCGATCGCCAGCAGCGCCACCGGCGCGGCGCGGTTGAGATATCGATCGGGCTGCCAAACAGGCGGCCATCCTGGAGCACCACCTGATAAAAATGGGGCGCCACCAGGCTGTCTACCAGCAGAACCAGCAGCAGGGCAATAATCTGCGGGGTGCCCTTCGGCCAGGTGAAGCGTCGCTTCTCCGGGCCGGTTTGCGAAAGAGATCGAGGCATCATGGGTTACTCCTTATGCCGCAATAGCGTTCATGATCGCCGGAACAGAGAGCTCGGCGAGCGGGATCTCCGCCACTTGTCGGCGATCGCGCAGGATAATGACCCGATCGGCGTAACCCACCAGCTCCTCCAGTTCAGAAGAGATAACCAGCAGCGCCAGGCCATCGGCGCAGAGGGTTTCAATCAGGCGAATAATTTCCGCATGGGCGCCGACGTCGATGCCGCGGGTCGGCTCATCGAGGATCAGGAACTGCGGTTTGGTCAGCAGCCAGCGGGAGAGCAACACCTTCTGCTGGTTGCCGCCGGAGAGAAACTCGATCGGCTGCTCGGCGCTCGGGGTACGGATCCCCAGCTGGCGAATAAAGCGCTCGGCGATCTCATTCTGCTCCCGGCGGGGGATCGGCCGCAGCCAGCCGCGCTGCGCCTGCAGGGCCAGAACGATATTTTCCCGCACCGAAGCGGCGGCGATAATGCCGTCGGTTTTGCGATCTTCAGGACAGAAGCCGATCCCGAGGCAGGAAGCCTGATGCGGGGAGCGCAGGGTCTGAGGTTTGCCTTTGATCCACGCCTTCCCGCTGTCCGCCGTTTTAATGCCGAAGATCACCTCGGCGGTTTCCGTGCGTCCGGAACCCAGCAGGCCGGCGAGGCCTACAATTTCTCCCGGGCGGACCTGCAGGTCGAACGGGGCGATGGTTCCTTTTTTACCGTAGCCTTCAAACGCCGCTACCGGTTTATCGCTCAGCAGGGTACGGCCCGCCCGCTGCAGGGCATTGTGGTCCAGTTCGCGACCCAGCATCATTTTCACCAGCTCAATCTGCGGCAGCTCGCGGGTCTCACGGCAGCCCACAAATGTGCCGTTACGCAGCACGGTGATGCGGTCGCTGACCGCATAGACCTGGTCGAGAAAATGGGTGACGAAGATCAGGCTGACGCCGTTATCCCTGAGCTGGCGCATCAGGGTGAACAGCATCTCCACCTCCTGGGTATCGAGGCTGGCGGTGGGCTCGTCGAGGATCAGCACCTTGGCCGACAGGTCGATGGCCCGACAGATAGCGACGATCTGCTGCATCGCCACCGAAAAGCGGTTCAGCGGCTCGCGCACGTCGAGGGAAAAGCCGTAGGAGGCCATCAGCGCCGTCGCCCTGGCCTCCATCTCTTTACGTCGCAGCAGACCAAACCGCCGCGGCTCACGGCCGATGAACAGGTTATCCGCCACCGACATATTGGGCAGCAGGTTCACTTCCTGGTAGACGGTGCCGATCCCCAGCTGCTGGGCATGGGCGGTATTTTTGGGCGAAATAGCCTGGCCTTCCAGCCAGATAGTGCCGCGATCGGCATGGTAAACGCCGGTCAGCGCTTTGATCAGCGTCGATTTTCCGGCGCCGTTTTCGCCCAACAGGGCCATGATTTCGCCGCGCCGCAGGCTAAAGTTGACGTTATCCAGCGCCTTAACGCCGGGGAAGAATTTACTAAGTCCTTCGGTGCGAAGGATCTCCTGGTGTGCCTCGGCGCTCATAATCGATGTCACCTTCAAATGATGTCAGGTTACCCCGGGTCGCGCTGGGCTTCCCGGGGTTTCTGGAACGCTGCTTTTTACCCTCTCCCACCGGGGAGAGGGATGGAATGAGGGGCTCCCCACTCAGTAGCCCATATTTTTCTTCTTCTCTAACTCTTCTTTCGCCGTATCCGGCAGATACAGCGTCGATTTGGTAATGGTCAGCTTCTCCGGCAGGGTGCCGTCTTTTTTGTATTTCTCCAGCGCATCGAACGCCGGGCCGGCCATATTTGGCGTCAGCTCGACGCTGGCGTTGGCTTCTCCGGCGATCATCGCTTTATAGATATCCGGCACGCCGTCGATGGAGCCGGTCAGAATATCTTTGCCCGGCTTCAGGCCAGCTTCTTTAATGGCCTGGATGGCGCCGATGGCCATATCGTCGTTATGAGCGAACACCATGCAGATGTTTTTGCCGTTATTCTCAGCTTTGATAAAGCTCTCCATGACCTCTTTCCCTTTACTGCGGGTGAAGTCGCCGGACTGGGAGCGGATAATTTTGATATTCGACGCTTTGGCAATCGCGTCGGCGAAGCCTTTCTTACGATCGATGGCCACGCTGGCCCCAACGGTGCCCTGCAGTTCAACGACGTTACACGGCTTACCGTCGACGGTTTTCACCAGCCAGTCGCCAATCAGCTGGCCTTCCAGCACGTTGTTGGCGGTCACGGTGGTCATGTAGAGATCTTTATCTTTAACATCAATGGAACGGTCGAGGAGGAAAACCGGGATCTTGGCCTCTTTCGCCTCTTTCAGCACCGGTTCCCAGCCGGTAGCCACCACCGGCGCAATGAAGATCGCGTCGACCCCTTGAGCAATAAAGGAACGTACTGCTTTGATCTGGTTTTCCTGTTTTTGCTGACCATCAGCGATCTTCAGGGTGATACCGCGCTTGGCGGCCTCCTCTTTCGCGACGCTGGTTTCCGCCGCACGCCAGCCGGATTCAGAACCGACCTGCGAAAAACCTACGGTTAGCGGGGCAGCTATCGCCATAGACGACATAGCTGCGGAAACTGCTGTGACAAGAAGTAAGCGCTTCCACATAAGGGTATCCTCGTAGGGTTATTGTTGGTTAAAGTCTCACCTGCGGACAAACTATAGACAATCGGTGATGTAACTGAATGCGTTACATCACACTTCAAAAAAGTAAATGAGATGTTAATGATGGCCCTACTGCCCAGCGGAGAGCCGATAAGGCTTCGCAGGGAGCGCGGCTGTTGCGGTTTATGACGTTTTTTTAAGCAGTATGATAAATCAATCACATGCAATGAAAACGGTTACATAAATTTATTCATGATGTGGCTATGTTTATGGATTTTCATGTCATTATTACGCGAAAAATTCGGAGCACTCTGCGGCGATATCGGGAAAAAGAAGCGAAGACTTTCGATGTGAGTTGGCTATAATACCGAGCACTTGTTTGCCATACATTTTAAAGGAAACAGACATGAGCTTACTCAACGTACCTGCGGGCAAAGATCTGCCGGAAGACATCTACGTCGTGATCGAAATCCCGGCGAACGCAGATCCTATCAAATACGAAGTCGACAAAGAGAGCGGTGCACTGTTCGTTGACCGTTTCATGTCCACGGCAATGTTCTATCCGTGCAACTACGGCTACATCAACCACACCCTGTCCCTGGACGGCGACCCGGTTGACGTGCTGGTCCCGACTCCGTACCCGCTGCAGCCGGGCTCCGTGATCCGCTGCCGTCCGGTTGGCGTTCTGAAGATGACCGACGAATCTGGTGAAGATGCGAAACTGGTTGCCGTACCGCACACCAAGCTGAGCAAAGAATACGATCACATCAACGATGTGAACGACCTGCCGGAACTGCTGAAAGCCCAGATCACTCATTTCTTTGAGCACTACAAAGATCTGGAAAAAGGCAAGTGGGTTAAAGTCGACGGTTGGGACAACGCGGAAGCGGCGAAAGCCGAAATCGTTGCCTCTTTCGAGCGCGCTAAGCAGAAGTAATTCTGTCTCAGGCAGGGTCATCCCCTGCCTGATTGCGGCACGGATAGCCGCGATAACACCATGGAGGGTGTCCCGTGAAAAGCGTTCGCTATTTCCCCCTTAACTTTTTTGGCTTCACGCCCGCCGCCTGTGAAAAACAGGGGTATCTGCGCCTTATCGCCGGCGACCATGTCTTTTATACCGATAAACGCTATTTTAACGACCCCTCGCTTTTTGACCACCTGACGATCAATCAGCCTCTGCACCTTGGCGTCCGCCGCCTGGACAACGGCAGTTACTGGATCCACTGGCTCAGCGATGGCGAAACGCTCCTTGAGCCCAGTCAACGGGTAAAGCGCTGGGCCCGGCCGCTGCTGAGTATCAGCCTGCTGACGCTCATCGTCGCTCTTATCCCGCTCATGATGAGCACCTCAGAATGGGGAAGGTTCGGCTTCGGCATTATCGCGATACTGGCCTTCATCGCGTTGTTAACCGGCCTCTGCGAGCTACTGTTCCACCGGGCGCTAAAAATGCACCCCGCCATGCGCGATCTGTTGGCGAAGATGGCGCAGGCCCGCCGCCGCGACTTTTCCTTTTGCCAGCCGCTACCGACTACGGCGCAAACCCTCCGCCAGTCGGCGAAGCCTTTTACGCAAGCCCTGCCGGAACGCTATGCCGTCCGGACGGGAAAAATTAGCAATATCATTTTTAAGAAGTGGTTCGCGGGGAACCCAACGCGGGAATACCATGGCGTTGGGATACAATGCGACACGGCGCCGCTGGCCTTCTTCTGGCAGAACGGCTTCGCCAACTTCGGCCTGCATCCCTTTTTTTACCGCCGTCAACCGCCCTTTCTCGCTATCGGCGATCGGATAGTCGTCGTCTACCAACGGAAAGATAACGACGTCCAGGCGTTATACAACGTCAGCGACGGGGGCGCTTTTCTGAAAAATCATCCCTGTTATCCCGGTGACCGGCAAATGTCGCTAGTCTATAACCTGTTTTATGGCATGGTGCTGGTGATGTACCTCCTCATACTCGGCATGTCGCTAAATAACCCATACAAACCAGCCAGGGGATTTGGGTGGTTAATTCAGGATTCACTGGACATGCTGTCCCTATTATTACTCAGTTTCGGCGGGATCCTGGCGGTACTGGAGCTGATTGGCCCGACGGCCTGGTTATTGTCACACCGGGTGGCTGACTGGATGAAGATGCGCTCGGCGATGCGGCACTACCTGCAGGGAGCGGCCCGCCATACCGCGCTCGAGGAGATCATGTAATGTTCAGCACCCCAACACGACGATTATTATTCCTCGCGCTGACGACGTTGGCTTCCGCGATGTGGCTGGCGAAGGATCATCTCCCGCTCTGGTAAGGAGTGGGTCGGCAACGCGTGATACGTAAAACACCATCATTTCATCAAGGAAGGAACCTTGTGAAACAGACCCATTATTTCACCGTGAATTTTACCGGCTTCACCACTGCCGCCTCGGAAGAGCAAAGCTATTTACGCCTCATTGCAGGCGAGCATGCCTTTTATACCGATAAACGCCATTTTAAAGACCCCTCGCTTTTTGACCGTCTGAGGCTCGGCCAGCCGCTACATATCGGCACTTGCCGCCTAAAGGATGGCAGTTACTGGATCCACTGGTTAAGCGATGGCCACATTTTGCTCGAACCTTCCCGGCAGCCGCTGAGTATTAAAAAGCTTCTTCGACCTGTCGGCTTGGTCTTTTTTGTTTGCTTGATCATTCTCGCTTGTGCTCCATGGTTGGATATTTTTTTATTATTATGTTTTATCACAATGTTGGTGAATCCCTTCGGCATCTTCTCTTTTTGCTCTTGCAATTTCTCACTCAGGTTACGTGTTCTCAATGCGAAAATGCAGCGAACGAAGCAAGGCGATATTTCATTCTGTCAGCGTCTGGAAATTCTACCCGCTACTTCTGAAAGGCATCCACCATCGGCCAACAACGAGATAGCGCTGCCAAAAGAATTTGCGCTTGAAGAAGGCGTGATTCTGAATAGTTATTATCAAATATGGTTCGCTACGAGGGTAAGGCCTTATTTTATCAAAGAAGGCGCCTGTTTTCAGCTGGCGACTCGTCACTCGTTTTTTTCAGCGCGCTTGACCTGGCTGAGCGATGCCCTGAATAATCGTTGTCGCCCGCCATTTCTTGCCGATGGGGACTGGGTTATCGCCGCACGCCGGCATGGATACGATGATCTTCAGGCGTTATACAATGTCAGTGATGGCAGTGTTTATTTAAAAAATAGCCCCTTTCATCCCGGCAATCAGCAGATGGCATCAATTTATAAAATCGCGTACGGCCTCGTACTCATAGTGATGTTTTTTACGCTCACCATCAAACTGCACGACCCCATGCTTAATCTGGGCAGTTGGCCATTTTATCGTGAAATGCTTACCAGGCTGACAGGCACCCTGCTCCCGATTAACCTGCTGTTAATAGTGATGGAGTTTGTCCGTATGATTGCCCATCCCCTGTCACGTCGGGTGGCCGGTAGAGTGAAGGTACATCAGGCCATATTACGT
>NZ_GL882793.1:64034-72529 GCF_000195655.1 Klebsiella sp. MS 92-3 | reverse complement strand
AAAAAAAAAAAAAAAAAACCCCCCCCCCCCAGAGGGTGGCGCTGTCGTGGTTAATACTGGTCGCGATCCAACCAGTTGCCGTTCGCTATCAACGTACAACCCTCAACGGAACGTTGATAGACATACATCCATGCGCTGCCGTAAGGCGTCTGAATCAGGTGGCGCGCATACTCGCCCCCCTTGGTGCGCAGCGCATCCAGTTCGGCCAGCGTCGATGCATCAATACGATAAACTTCACCATGTACTGTGCCTTCGCCGGGCACCGCGCCTGGATAGTGGCCCAGGCTGTACAGCTGATAATCGTCGACACTATGAGCGCCCAGCCACTGGGCGTTGGTCATCCAGTGGCTGTTGCCTTGTTTGCGTCGTAAACTGCCGTAAACAAATATTCGCATTGCTAAAACTCAAACTGATAGAGCAAATCGAGCGCCTGGTCGATGCCAGACACCGCTTCCACATATAGCTTAGGCATCAGGCGATAACGTAAAGTCAGCGTCGCCAGGGAATCGAAGATACCGACCCCGTATTTTACCTGCAGACCCGGCAGTACATAGCCGCTGACCACCACCTGGGAAGAATCGCCTACCCCTTCGGTGTCCAACGCCAAGTTGCTTACGCCAAACGTCTCGCCGATTTTACCCACAACCTGACCACTTTGTGCAACCCCCATACCAATAAGCATTGAGGTCATCGCGGCGCTATCGCTCTGACCACTACTCAAACCCTGGCCGCGCAGCAGATAAGACAGCGCTTCCTGCTGGGACATAACCGGATCAGAGAAGATCTCCGCTTTCGGCTGATCGGCGGAGCCGGTGACGCGAACGCCGGCGATCACATCGTCTTCGGTGGCATCCGGGTTACGAATCGCTTCGATATTCAGCAACGGCTGATCCGGCGGACCGGAGAACAGCAGCTCCCCTTTGCGGACAATCAAGTCCTGACCATAGGCGTGGAAACGGCCGTCCGGAATATTAATCTGCCCGTTGAGGCCCAGCCCCTGCTTGTCCTGCGCCACTTTCAAATCACCGGTCAGACGCGCTTTCAGGCCGAAGGCTTCCAGACGAACGTTGTTGCCGACGTGAATGGTCAGGTTGCTGTTGATCGGGATGCTGGCGCTCTGCTGCTTAATCGGCTTGAGGTTTTTATCCAGCATCACTTCATCAGAGGAGACGCCGACCGCGCTCTCCGGCACCTCGTTGACCACGATCCGCGCCCAGGGCACATCCACTTTGCCGTCGAGATTGAACAGGCTTGGCGTGGCGGTAAACACCACATCCGGCGATACATCGAGACGCACCATCGGCGGCACCGTGATCCGCACCCGGCTGCCTTTCGCCGCAATTTGCGCCCGCCAGTTATCGATCTGCGTCCAGTCGGCGTTACCGCTGAGGGCGATTTGCCCCTGGCGGGTGTTCACCGTCCCCTGCAGGGTCGAGCGCGTGCCGTTGAAGTTCATCGCCAGCTGGCTCGGCTGCATATCAAACGGCATAAAGTTGCCGTCGATATCCACCCCGCTCAGCTGCATCTGGCCGAACAGCTGCGGACTTTTCACATTGCCGCCCAGACGCAGACGGGCGTTGAGCCTTCCCTCTGCCTTTTCACCACGAGCGAAAATCGGGTTGATCATCGCCAGCGAGAAGTTGCTGATATTGACGTTGCCGCCGAGGTTACGCCGCCCCTGCGGGTCGGTGACCTGCACCTGCCCATCCAGCTGACCGTTGTTGGTCAGGCGGATAAGCCAGCCCAGCTCGGCGCGATTGTTGTGCAGGTCGGCGCTGAGGTTCAGCGTATCGAACGCCACCGGCAACGGCGCGTCGTTGACGACCTGGGTCACCTTGACGTTGCGCCCGCTGAGGGTCACTTTGCCCTGCGGCAGTCCCTCTTTGGTGGTGTCCCAGCTCACATCGGCATTACCAGTAAACACGCCGCTGGCCTGGGTCGCCTCCGGCATAAACGGCTTGAGCATCGCCAGATCGAAGCGGTTGAGATTCACCCGCGCCCGTCCGCTGGCGCCCGCGTCAATGGTTTCAGGCACGCAGAGCTCGGCGTTCGGGTTGGTCCAGCAGTGTGGCCCGATGCTGATTTTCTGCTCCAGATTGCGATAGTCCAGCGCAATGCTGCGCGTCAGCGCTACCGGCCCCACCGGCGTCTGGAAGCGGGTATCGCTCAGCGAGCCCTTCCAGCGTTCGGCCTGACGATCGAAGCTACCTGCCAGCGCCAGCTGGCCGGAAACCGGATCGCCCTGCACGCGTAGCCGCAGCTCATGCTGTTTCTCTGTACCTTTGGCATTGAGCTGCACCAGGCTGATATTGACCCCCGGCTGGCTGATGCGATCCACCCGCACGTCCAGGTTACCGCCAATCTGATCGGTGGATTTCACATCCCCTTTGACGTTGACCTGGGCGATGGTCAGCTCCTGCCAGCGCAGCGCCCGGGCGGTGATGTCGGCCAGCAGCTGCGGCGCATCGACAGTGCCGCGCACTTTTACCAAGCCCTTCGCCGTCCCGCCGAGCCCCGGCAGCGCATTATCCAGGTGCGGCGCATCGATGGTGGCGTCGAGATTAAGATCCTTCACCCCCAGCTCGCCTTTGATATCAGCGCTGTTCGGGCCTAACGCCAGATGCAGTCCCGGGATTTTCCACTGCAGATAGCTGTTACCCTGCAGCGAGCCCGCCACATCCACTTTGTTCTGCTTCACGTTGCCGGTAATTTTCAGCTCCGGCACCGACATCTGCCAGCTGCCGCCGTACAGGCTGCCCTGGGTCTTGATCCGGCCGTTAAGCTTTGACGGCCAGTCCGGCACCTCTTTGGCGGTGTTGATGCCGTCGAGGGTCAGCTCGCCGCGCCAGCTGATCGCCTGCTGCCAGTCGAGCAGCGCCTTCAGCTCGGTTTTCCCTTCCAGGGCGTTGACCGTCAGCTTGTCGAGATTGATCTGCCGTTCATTGCCTTTGGCGTTGAGGGCGATTTTCGCCGGCGGCAGCGATTGACCTTTCACCCCGGTGGAGAAGGCCAGCGCATAGTCGGTCATTTTGCCGCTGAACTTCAGCTGGACATTGTCGGCCTGAAACTGCTTCTCGCCGCTGAACGGCCAGGCGAGCTGCTTACTCTTCAGCTCCATATTGAGCGGCAGCCCTACCTCCGCCAGCTGCGCATCCGCGCGCAGCGTGGCCGCGACCGGCCCGCTTAAGTCCACTCCGACTTTGAGCGTTTTACGCACTTCGCCGCCCACCTTCAGCTGCACCTTCTCCCCTTTCATTGGGTCGACGTTCAGGGTTCCGGCGAGGGTAA
The DNA here is from genome assembly GCF_000195655.1 of Klebsiella sp. MS 92-3. Classification (NCBI taxonomy): domain Bacteria; kingdom Pseudomonadati; phylum Pseudomonadota; class Gammaproteobacteria; order Enterobacterales; family Enterobacteriaceae; genus Klebsiella; species Klebsiella sp. MS 92-3. The sequence continues at coordinate 69,241 of NZ_GL882793.1, read as the reverse complement.
TGTCCACCGGCCAGTTATCCTGCAGCTGCGCGCTGCCCGAGGCGCTAACCTTGCCCTGATCGGAGTCGATATCAAGGGCGTCGAGCTTCATCTGGCCGTCGATACTGCTGACTTTCAGCAGCAGGTTATACACGGTGATATCGGTATCGCCGGTCAGGCGCAGCTGCTCGCCGCGGAACGCCTGAATATTGAGGTTCAGCGGCAGATGGACATCGGTCATCGCCGGCAGCACCGGCTGCGAGAAGAGGTCGGTCATCGTCTCGCCGAGCGGTTTTTCCTGCGGCTGCGGGTTGTCAATTTTCGGCTCAACCACCTGCTCCTGCGCCACTTTCGCCACCTTAGGCAGGGCGATCAGCAGCCCCTGCAGCGAGGTCGGCGTCAGGGTCAGATTTTTCTCCTGCCAGTTCAGGCCGGTGGAAAAGTCGCGTACAGAGACCGCGGTATCATCGATTTTGACGTTGACGTTATGCAGCGCGACGCGGCTGAGGGTGATCGGATAAGGAGTGGAGAGATTCAGCGGCCCGCTGTCCTCTTCCTCGACCGGCGCTGAGGGCGGCATCTTCTTGGTATCGACGGCGACGTAAATATCGCGCAGCGCGATGTCGTTTACGCACAGACTGCTGTCCCACAGGCAGCGCAACCTGACGCTGAGGTGAAACTGACCGGCGGCGACCGCCACCCCGGGCTGCTCGTAACGGACATTATCGAGGGTTAAATCACGCCAGCCACCGGTGACTTTGCCGATTTCCAGCCCCGGTACCCAGCGATCCGCCGCTTTGAACACCAGATGCAAGCCGGTGGTGGTCCCCACCAGGAACCCGACGGTGCCCAGCAGGAGCACCAACACGATTAAGACGCCGAGGCTTATCTTCTTCCATAAACTCATAATTCAGGCCCCAGACCGATGTAAAACTGTAAACCATGCTCTTCTTTGTCGCCGATCGGCCGGGCGATATCCAGCTTGATCGGTCCCACTGGCGACTGCCAGCGCACGCCTACCCCGGCGCCGGTTTTGAAATCGCTCTCGCGAATATCGCTGACCGCTTCGCCGCTATCGACAAACACGGCGCCCCACCATTTACCACTGACGTTGTACTGATACTCCAGCGAGCCGGTCGCCAGCTTCGAGGCCCCGATCAGCTTGCCGTCATCGTCCTTCGGCGAGATAGATTTGTATTTATAGCCGCGAATACTGCGATCGCCCCCGGCGAAAAAACGCAGATCTGGCGGCACCTTGTCAAAGTTGTCCGCTTCGATCCAGCCAAGGTTGCCGCGCACCACAAAGCGGTGGCGGTCATAGAGGGTACGGATCCAGACGTCCTGGGCCTGCATCACGATGAAGTTGATGTCCGAGCCCCACATGGTGTTGGAGTAGTCCACCGAGTAGCGCTGGGAATCGCCCCAGGTAGGCATCAGGCCGCCGCGGGAGCGAGTGCGGTTCACCGAGACCCCAGGATAAATCAGCATGGTGGTGTTGGTGACGTTCGCCTGGGTAAAGTGATCCAGGCTCCAGCGCAGGTTAATCGCTCGCTGCCAGCCGCTCGACATCTCCCAGAAACGCGAGACACCCAGGGTGGTAGAGTCGGCCTGGGTATCATTGAGGTCGGTACGCTTAAAACCGCCCTGCATCAGATAATACTGTTCAAGGGGGCTCTTCAGCAGTGGGACTTTATAGGTAAAGTCGAACTGCTGCTCCGGGGCGGAGAGGCTGACGCTGGAGGTCAGGCTGTGGCCATACGAGTTGACCCATGGTTTTTTCCACGTGGCTTTCACCCGCGGACCGACGTCTGTGGAATAGCCGACCCCAGTTTCCACGGTGTTCTCTTTGCGAGGCGAGACAACGCCCTGCAGAGGCAGCACCTTGGTTTTCCGCGACTTAGCAAAATCAGGCGCCACCACCACCGAACTGAACCAGCCGGTCGCCGCCAGGCGGCGGTTTAGCTCGGCCAGATCCTGCGAGGTGTAGTAGTCGCCCTCTTTAAACGGCACGAGGTTTTGCAGGTATTCATCGCGGATTTGCGAGCCAGAGAAAGTGACGTGGCCAAAGCGATAGCGTTCGCCGCTGTCGTAATCGATATCCCAGAACGCCTGATGACGGTCGAGGGAGACCCCGAGCTGGCTCTTAAGAAACTCGCTGTCAAAGTAGCCTTTGCGCAGGGCGACGCGGGTCAGCGAGCTCTTGAAGCCGTCGTAATCCCCGTGGTTGAGCACCGTCCCGATGGCCGGGCGCGTTTTCAGCAGCGCCAGGTAGTCGCTATCGGTGCGGGCGCCGCCGCGCAGAATCACCTCGGTTCCTCCAATGCGCACCGGTTCTCCCGGGGTCACTTTGGCGATCAGCACCTGACGTCCCCTTTTCGGCGGCGGACGCAAATCAAATTCAATCGTCGGCTCGTAATAACCCAGCGCTTTCAGACCTTCGCGAATGGCGTCATCGACGCGCGCGCGAAAGCGACGATCCGGCGTGACTTCATCGCTCTGGATGGTGGAAAGCTGGGCGCGAACGTTTTTCTCCAGCTCCCCGGATAATCCCTCAACCTGCAAACGCACATTCGCTGCGCTGGCGACCCCGCTGACCAGCAAAAGGCTGGTGACACATAACTGGCGGATTTTTAGCACATTTTCTCCTGAATATCCCTGTTTCCTCTACAGGAAACACTGGCGCCGCTCCACGGCTTAACAAAACCCTAACAACATAGGGTTGAAAAAGTGGCAATAACCCAAATAATTCTTATGTATTAATCTAGACGTATTACGCGTATTTATTGTGTTAAAAGACACGCTTCGTTACAACCTTAACGACGATTTCTGTATTGAGAGGCCAACCGTGAGTCTATTTGATAAAACGCATCTTGTCGCCCAGGCGGATGCGCTGCCTGGACGCAATACCCCCATGCCAGTGGCGACGCTCCACGCAGTTAACGGCCACTCGATGACCAACGTCCCGGCGGGGATGGAAGTGGCGCTGTTCGCCATGGGCTGCTTCTGGGGAGTTGAGCGCCTGTTCTGGCAATTGCCGGGGGTTTACAGCACCGCCGCAGGTTACACTGGCGGCTATACGCCCAATCCGACCTATCGCGAAGTATGCAGCGGCCAGACCGGTCACGCGGAAGCGGTACGCGTGGTTTATGATCCGCAGGTGATTAGCTATGAGCAGTTATTGCAGGTGTTCTGGGAAAATCACGACCCGGCGCAGGGTATGCGGCAGGGTAACGACCACGGCACCCAGTACCGCTCGGCGATTTACCCGCTGACCCCGGAACAGACGGAGGCGGCAAAGGCCAGCCTCGCGCGCTTCCAGGCGGCGATGAACGACGCGCACGATACCCGTCACATCACCACCGAGATCGCCACCGCCAAACCGTTCTACTATGCCGAGGACGATCACCAGCAGTATCTGTATAAAAACCCGCACGGCTATTGCGGCATCGGCGGCATTGGCGTCTGCCTGCCGCCTCAGGCGTAATTCTGATTTCCGCCTCAACAGCGAGGCGGTCAATGAACGCTCTGGCGGCTTTACATTCCCTTACGCTATACTAGCCAGTGTGACAGCCGGTCCAGCGCCTTCGGACCGGTTTTTTATGTATTCCACATTTGAGTTATCAACTTCCCTTCCGAGGATCTGGCCTCAACGGTCAGAAAAGATATGTTAAACAGTATTTTAGTAATACTCTGTCTGATAGCCGTCAGTGCGTTTTTTTCGATATCGGAAATTTCACTGGCCGCCTCACGTAAAATCAAACTGAAACTGCTGGCCGATGAAGGCAACGTCAACGCACAGCGGGTGCTGAAGATGCAGGAGAACCCGGGCACCTTCTTTACCGTCGTGCAGATTGGCCTCAACGCCGTCGCCATTCTTGGCGGTATTGTGGGCGACGCGGCTTTCTCACCGGCGTTTCATAGCCTGCTCAGCGGGTATTTGTCGCCGGAGCTCTCCGAGCAGCTGAGCTTCATCATCTCTTTTACCCTGGTCACCAGCTTGTTCATCCTGTTTGCTGACCTGACTCCGAAACGCATCGGTATGATTGCGCCCGAAACTGTGGCCCTGCGCATCATCAACCCGATGCGCTTCTGCCTGTTAGTCTTCCGCCCGCTGGTGTGGTTGTTTAACGGCATGGCCAACATGATCTTCCGCATCTTCAAACTGCCGATGGTGCGGAAAGACGATATCACTTCCGATGATATCTATGCCGTGGTCGAGGCCGGCGCGCTGGCCGGGGTGCTGCGCAAGCAGGAGCATGAGCTAATTGAGAACGTGTTCGAGCTGGAGTCCCGCACCGTTCCTTCCTCCATGACCCCGCGTGAAAGCGTCATTTGGTTTGATTTGCACGAAGACGAGCAGAGCCTGAAGAATAAAGTGGCCGAACATCCGCACTCGAAGTTCCTCGTCTGTAATGAAGATATCGACCACATTATCGGTTACGTCGATTCAAAAGATCTGCTGAACCGCGTGCTGGCGAACCAGAGCCTGGTGCTGACCGGCGGCGTACAGATCCGCAACACGTTGATCGTGCCGGACACCCTGACCCTGTCGGAAGCGCTGGAAAGCTTCAAAACCGCCGGGGAAGACTTCGCGGTGATCATGAATGAATACGCGCTGGTGGTCGGGATCATCACTCTCAACGACGTAATGACCACCCTGATGGGCGACCTCGTCGGCCAGGGGCTGGAAGAGCAGATCGTCGCCCGCGATGAAAACTCGTGGCTGATCGATGGCGGTACGCCGATTGATGACGTGATGCGCGTGCTGGATATCGACGAGTTCCCGCAGTCCGGGAATTACGAGACCATCGGCGGCTTTATGATGTTTATGCTGCGTAAAATCCCCAAACGCACCGACGCGGTGAAGTTCTCCGGCTATAAGTTTGAGGTCGTGGATATCGATAACTACCGTATCGACCAGCTGCTGGTGACCCGCATCGATAACAAGCCAACGGTGCTGGTGCCGAAGCAGGCGGAAACGGCGGAAAGCCAGAACGCCTGAGCGTAATCTTTTCTCTCTCCTAAGGGCGGATGACCATCCGCCCTTTTTTTATGGCCCAAATGGTTATCCCACACTCCCACTTAACAAAATTGCTTTATCGGTGGGCTACAGCGATCCGGTCTATTTCACCCGCTTGTTTCGTAAACATAACGGCATCCCACCGGGCGAATATCGCAAACGCTATGCGGAAATGAAGGGCTAAAAACATCAACGGCTCCCATCGGGA
>NZ_GL882793.1:41775-63934 GCF_000195655.1 Klebsiella sp. MS 92-3 | reverse complement strand
AAAAAAAAACCCCCCCCCCCCCCGGGGGGGCCCGGTCTTTTACCTACTACGTACTGCTACGTGCCAGGTTATGCCATCTCAGTTTGCAGACGCAACACCTGACGATTGACTTCGGACATCACTGACAGATGCAGCTTGTCCTTGACCTTCGGGATAAGGATTTTGCCCTTATCAAATTCAAATGCGCCAACGTCCTTGATGTACAACCGTCCACGAAACAGGATCTTCACGTACTTCGCCACTTGCAGCGGATTGTAGCGTTGGAAAATTTTCATTCTTCTCTCCTGCCAGGGTTACGCTCTTGTGGTGCCACAGTTAGCCCACGTCTTGGGAGCGCAAATTTTAATGCCCTAAAACTATAGTCCAGAATCTCAGAGGGACCCAGTATGTATAAGTTTATTTACCCTTTGATGACAATAATTCAGAATTTTCGTTTCAGACATACGATGAAGTAAGTATAAGTCGCCGTTTTACGACTAATTTGTGCGTCAACACGCAAACTGGCATCCTCATTGCGGGTAATCACCGTCAATCGCACTTATGATTAAACGAGACCAAGTGGTCGGATCACCTGCATAAAAATGATTAAGGATTGCGCATGACCCTACGTAGCATACTGGCCGCCTCGTTACTGCTTCTCCCGCTGCTGGCCACAGCGCATAACTTCGTCGACGGCCAGCGCGTGGCGCCCGTTGGCGTCGCGGATCGGGGAGAGCTTATTCTGGATAAGGATAAGTTTAGCTATAAAAACTGGAATAGCGCCCAGCTGGCGGGAAAAGTGCGCGTGGTCCAGCACATCGCCGGACGCTCGTCAGCAAAAGAGAAGAATGCCAACCTGATCGAGGCGATTAAAGCGGCGGGCTTCCCGCACGATCGCTATCAGACCACCACCATTGTAAACACTGACGACGCCATCCCGGGCACCGGGATGTTTGTACGCAACAGCATTGAAAGTAATAAAAAGCTCTTCCCATGGTCGCAATTTATCGTCGACAGCAATGGCCTGGTGCGGAAGGCCTGGCAGCTGGACGAGAAGAGCTCAGCGATCGTGGTGCTGGATAAGAACGGGCGTGTGCAGTGGGCTAAAGACGGCGCCCTCACCCAACAAGAGGTGCAGCAGGTGATCGACCTGCTGCATAAATTGCTTAATAAATAGAGACCCGGAAGCCGGGGTTAAGGAAGGATTCACGCGGCGTGTAGTCGAGGGTTTTCCCCTGCCAGTCGTGAACATGCGCCCCGGCGGCCACCGCGACCGCATGGCCGGCGGCGGTGTCCCAGGTGCTGGTCGGCCCGAAGCGCGGATAGAGCTGGGCCTGACCTTCCGCCACCAGGCAGAATTTCAGCGACGAACCGATTGAGGTGGTCTGGTGTTCGCCAAGTTGCTCAAGATACTCCTGCAGCTCCGGATCGTTGCTATGGGAGCGGCTAATCACCACCAGCGGCGGACGGGCATCGCGGACCTGGATCTGCTTGCGTACGCCGCACTCTTCTTTCCAGGCTTTGCCATTTTGCGCGCTGTACATCACCTTCATCACCGGCGCATAGACAACGCCCAGCGTCGGCTTGCCGTTTTCAATCAGCGCGATATTGACGGTGAATTCTCCGTTACGCTTAATAAACTCTTTGGTGCCGTCCAGCGGGTCGACCAGCCAGTAGCGCTGCCAGTGCTGGCGCACTTCCCACGCCGGCGGGTCCTCCTCGGAGAGGATCGGGGTATCCGGATCCAGCGCCTGCAGGCCGCTGACAATGACTTTATGCGCTGCGATATCCGCCGCCGTGACCGGAGAATCATCTTTCTTGCTGGCGACGTTGATCGGCTGGTTTCCATCGTAGACTTCCATGATGGCATCGCCCGCATTCCGTGCAAGCTGACATACTTGTTCTAACATTCTCCACCTCGTCTGGTTACAGTGGCGTTAACTCGTTGTTTTATTTATATCGCATCACCGCGAGTTCCGCTATCTGTGATAACGATGGCGGTTTCTCTGCCCGCTTTTCTGGCAAGATTCACATTTCTGTAAGCAACAGAATATAAATACATTTTCTTCTGTGCTATCGCTCATAAAAAAGGACGCCTCTGATGATTAAGTTTAGCGCAACGCTCCTGGCCACGCTGATCGCCGCCAGCGTCAACGCCGCGACGGTCGACCTGCGGATCATGGAAACCACCGATCTGCACAGCAATATGATGGACTTCGACTATTACAAAGATGCCGCCACGGAGAAATTCGGCCTGGTGCGTACCGCCACCCTGATCGAACAGGCGCGGGCAGAAGTTAAAAACAGCGTGCTGGTGGATAACGGGGATGTGATCCAGGGGAGCCCGTTAGGCGACTATATGGCGGCAAAAGGGCTCAAAGAGGGCGATGTACATCCGGTATATAAGGCGATGAACACCCTGAATTACGCCGTCGGCAACCTGGGCAACCATGAGTTCAATTACGGTCTCGACTTCCTGCACAAGGCGCTGGCCGGGGCGAAGTTCCCCTACGTGAACGCCAATATCATCGATGCCAAAACCGGAAAACCGATGTTTACGCCGTACCTGATCCAGGATACCCGGGTCGTGGACAGCGACGGTCAATCCCACACCCTGCGCATCGGCTATATCGGCTTTGTGCCGCCGCAGATCATGACCTGGGATAAAGCCAATCTTAACGGCAAGGTGACGGTCAATGACATTACCGAAACCGCGCGCAAATATATCCCGGAGATGCGGGCGAAAGGGGCTGATGTGGTGGTAGTGGTCGCTCACTCCGGCCTCTCCGCCGACCCGTATCAGGCGATGGCCGAGAATTCGGTTTACTACTTAAGCCAGGTGCCCGGCGTGGACGCCATTATGTTCGGCCATGCCCACGCGGTGTTCCCGGGTAAAGACTTCGCCAACATCAAAGGCGCGGATATCGCCAAAGGGACGCTGAACGGTGTACCGGCGGTGATGCCGGGAATGTGGGGCGATCATCTCGGGGTGGTCGATCTGGTGCTAAATAACGACAGCGGTAAATGGCAGGTAACTCAGAGTAAAGCGGAAGCGCGGCCAATCTATGACGCGGTGGCGAAGAAATCACTGGCGGCCGAAGATGCCAAGCTGGTGGCGGTGCTGAAAGCCGATCATGACGCCACTCGCGAATTCGTCAGCAAGCCGATCGGCAAGTCCGCCGACAACATGTACAGCTATCTGGCGCTGGTGCAGGACGACCCGACGGTGCAGGTGGTCAACATGGCGCAGAAAGCCTACGTAGAACACTATATTCAGGGCGACCCGGATCTGGCGAAGCTGCCGGTGCTCTCCGCCGCCGCGCCGTTTAAAGTCGGCGGGCGTAAAAACGATCCGGCGAGCTTTGTCGAAGTGGAGAAAGGCCAGCTCACCTTCCGCAATGCCGCCGACCTCTATCTCTACCCCAACACCCTGGTGGTGATGAAGGTCAGCGGGAAAGAGGTTAAGGAGTGGCTGGAATGCTCTGCCGGACAGTTTAACCAGATCGATCCCGCCAGCAGCAAGCCGCAGTCGCTGATCAACTGGGACGGCTTCCGCACCTACAACTTCGACGTCATTGACGGGGTGAACTACCAGATCGACGTCACTCAGCCGGCCCGCTATGACGGCGAATGTCAGATGATCCATCCGCAGGCAGAGCGTATTAAGCACCTGACCTTCAATGGAAAACCGGTTGATCCGCAGGCTACTTTCCTGGTCGCGACCAATAACTATCGCGCTTACGGCGGCAAATTCGCCGGCACCGGTGAGAGCCATATCGCCTTCGCCTCACCGGATGAAAACCGTTCGGTGATGGCGGCGTGGATTGGCGCGCAATCGAAGAAGGAAGGCGCGATCCATCCGGCGGCGGATAACAACTGGCGTCTGGCGCCGATCCACAGCAACACGCCGTTGGATATTCGTTTTGAGACCTCGCCTGGCGACAAAGCCGCAGCGTTTATCAAAGAGAAAGCGCAGTATCCAATGCGCCAGGTGGCCACCGATGATATCGGCTTCGCCATTTATCAGCTGGATTTGAGCAAGTAATGCCTGTTCCCCGGTGGCGCTGCGCTTACCGGGGCTACAGGGAGTGATACATTTTCACTCCCCGTGGTTAGCCAGCACCGAGGGCAGATTAACCTCGATCCAGTCCGCCAGGGCGGCCACCTTCTCGCTCACCTGCAGGCCGAGCGGCGTCAGGCTATATTCAACGTGCGGGGGCACCACCGGATAAGAGACGCGGTCGATAAAACCATCCTGCTCCAGCGCCTGCAGCGACTGCGCCAGCATCTTTTCGCTGACCCCGCCCATCTTACGGCGCAGATCGCTGAAACGGTGGGTTCCCTCGCGCAGCGCCACCAGAATCAACACGCCCCAGCGGCTGGTGACATGTTTAAGCACATCGCGCGACGGGCACTGTTCCGCAAACAAATTGCCGGTGCGCAATTTCTCGCTCAGCGTCGGTTCGGCCATTTCACACTTACCTTTTTGTGCGTACTTACTAAAAGTTAGTTAAGGTGGTAGCTTACCACAACTGCCAATAAATACGAAGGAGAAGACCCATGATCGCTCTTACCGGTGCCACCGGCCAGCTTGGCCACTACGTTCTGCAAGACCTGCTTAACACCGTCCCTGCCAGCCAGATTGTGGCGATTGTCCGCAACCCGGCCAAAGCCCAGGCGCTCAGCCAGCAGGGCGTGGTTGTCCGCCAGGCCGACTACAGCGACGAAGCGGCGCTGACCGCCGCGCTGCAGGGCGTGGATAAACTGCTGTTAATCTCCTCCAGCGAAGTCGGCCAGCGTGCTGTACAGCACCGCAACGTCATTAACGCCGCCAAAGCCGCCGGGGTGAAATTCATCGCCTATACCAGCCTGCTGCATGCCGACACTTCGCCGCTGGGTCTGGCCGCAGAGCATATCGAAACCGAGCAGATGCTGGCCGACTCTGGTATCGCTTACGCCCTGCTGCGTAACGGCTGGTATACCGAAAACTATCTGGCCAGCGCGCCGCCGGCGCTGGAGCATGGCGTGTTTATCGGCGCCGCCGGCGAGGGTAAAATCGCCTCCGCCACCCGCGCGGATTATGCCGCCGCTGCCGCCCGCGTTATCGCCAGTGAGGGTCATGAAGGCAAAATTTACGAACTGGCGGGTGATAACGCCTGGACGCTGAGCGACCTGGCTGCCGAGCTGAGCAAGCAAAGCGGGAAAAACGTGGTCTACCAGAACCTCAGCGAAGCCGATTTCGCCGCCGCGCTGAAAAGCGTCGGCCTGCCGGCCGGGCTTGCCGATATGCTGGCGGATTCCGACGTCGGCGCGTCGAAAGGCGGACTGTTTGACGACAGCCGCACCCTAAGTACGCTGATCGGCCGTCCAACCACCTCCCTTGCCGAGAGTGTAAAAGGCATTCTGTAACCGCCCCTCTCAGCTTTTGCGGTTGCGTCCCGGCGGTTCCTCTCTCATATTGAAGGGATAACCGTCGGGAGGCAGGCATGCAGGGCGTACCACTCCAATTTAGTGATGAAAAAGATCGCGCGCGCTTTCGCCATCTCGAACAGTTGCCCGGGGTGGAGCTTTACCACGCCCATATTTCCCGCTACGCCTTTGAACCCCATACCCACGAAGCCTTCGGCATCGGCGTGATTGAGCAAGGCGCGGAGCGCTTTCGCTACCGCGGCAGCCAGCACATCGCCGCCGCGAACGCTATTGTCACCATGAATCCCGACGAGCTGCACACCGGCGAAGCGGAAACCGCCGACGGCTGGCGCTACCGGATGATTTATCTGGAGCCGGACCGTCTTGAAGCCATCACCGGGGTGCGCGACTGGTGGTTCAGCGAGGTGGTCCGCGAGGATCCCCTGCGTTCCCGACAGATTGGCCAGCTGATTTATGGCCTGTGGCATAGCGACGATCCGCTGGCCCAGCAGGGACTGCTGCTCGACCTCATCGACGCCTTCCGCCCTCTGGCCCACCATGCCTCTGCGCAAGGTGAGGCCGGGCATCGCTTTGACCGCGTGCGCGACTACCTGCACGATAACTATATGCGTCCCATCACCCTCGACGAGCTGGCGCAGGTGGCGGCGCTGAGCCCGTACCACTTTCAGCGCCAGTTTAAAGCCCACTATCACGTAACGCCCCATCAGATGCTGATGGCCATCCGTCTGTGGCGCGCCAAAGCGTTCCTCACCCACGGCATGCCCGCCGCCGAAGTGGCGATAGCCGTCGGCCTCACCGACCAGTCCCACCTGACCCGCGCCTTCACCCAGCGTTACGGCATTACGCCGGTGCGCTATCAGAAGCAGGTCGCCAGGCGCTAATGCGCAATCTCATACAATATTCCTGCCCGACCCCCTTCTACACTGCAGACAACGGTAATGACAACGGATGCAATGATGATTAGTGGTGTGTTATACGCCCTGCTGGCGGGGCTGATGTGGGGTTTAATTTTCGTCGGGCCTTTGCTGGTGCCAGAGTATCCGGCGATGCTGCAGTCGATGGGACGCTATCTGGCGCTGGGCCTGATCGCCCTGCCGCTGGCGTGGCTCGGGCGCGCGCGACTGCGCCAGTTGAGCCGGCACGACTGGTGGACCGCGCTGGGCCTGACAATGATGGGGAACCTTATCTATTACGTCTGCCTGGCCAGCGCCATTCAGCGCACCGGGGCGCCGGTTTCCACAATGATTATCGGCACGCTGCCGGTGGTACTGCCGGTGTTCGCCAATCTGCTCTACAGCCAGCGCGACGGGAAGCTGCCGTGGCGGCGCCTGTTTCCGGCGCTGATCTGCATCGCCGTGGGCCTGATCTGCGTTAACGTCGCGGAGCTGCGTCAGGGGCTGCCGAATTTTAGCCCGTGGCGCTACGGCTCCGGCATTGCGCTGGCGCTGGGATCGGTGGTCTGCTGGGCCTGGTATGCTCTGCGCAACGCCCGCTGGCTGCGGGAGAACCCGCATCAACCGCCAATGATGTGGGCTACCGCTCAGGCGCTGGTGACGCTTCCGGTTTCGCTGGCCGGCTATCTCGCCGCCTGCGCCTGGCTGCACGGTCAGCAGGCCGGGTTTCCCCTGCCCTTCGGCCCGCGTCCGGCGGTGTTTATTACGCTGATGCTGGCCATCGCGGTGCTCTGCTCATGGGTCGGCGCGCTATGCTGGAATATTGCCAGCCAGCGGCTGCCGACGGTGATCCTCGGCCCGCTTATCGTCTTCGAAACCCTGGCCGGACTGCTGTATACCTTCCTGCTGCGGCAAAGCTTACCGCCGCTGCTGACCCTGAGCGGCATCCTGCTGCTGGTGCTCGGCGTGGTCTCCGCCGTACGCGCCAGACCGGAAAAACCGATGCTGCAGCCGCTGGCGGACGAAAAAAAGTAGCCTCGCCTCCTTAAGGGGTATTCCCTCGCCAAAAAGATGCATTTAAAATACATCTTATATTCCTGATGACGAGGTAACTGCTATGGCTTTCCGTGACCAACCTTTAGGCGAGCTGGCGCTGACCATCCCGCGCGCCTCCGCCCTGTTCCGTCAATACGATATGGATTACTGCTGCGGCGGCAAACAGACCCTGGCGCGCGCCGCATCGCGCAAAGCGCTGGATGTCGCGGTGATTGAAGCCGAGCTGGCGAAACTGGCCGAGCAGCCTCTTTCCCGCGACTGGCGCGCGGCGCCCCTCGCGGAGATTATCGACCATATCATCGTTCGCTATCACGACCGGCACCGTGAACAGCTGCCGGAGCTGATCCTGCAGGCCACCAAGGTTGAACGCGTCCATGCCGATAAACCGAACGTGCCGAAAGGACTGACTAAGTACCTGACCATGCTGCATCAGGAGCTTTCCAGCCACATGATGAAAGAGGAACAGATCCTGTTCCCGATGATCAAACAGGGAATGGGCGCCCAGGCCGGGGGGCCGATCAGCGTGATGGAAAGCGAGCATGATGAAGCGGGTGAACTGCTGGAAGTCATTAAGCACATCACCCACAACGTGACGCCGCCGCCGGAAGCCTGTACCACCTGGAAGGCGATGTATAACGGTATCAACGAGATGATCGACGATCTGATGGAACACATCAGCCTGGAAAATAATGTGCTGTTCCCGCGCGCCCTCGGCGGAAAGTAAAGAAAAAGGCGCCCGCGGGCGCCCTCGACATTGTCCGTCTTATTTGGCCACTCCGGGTGGCCTTTTTTATGACGGGCCGTTGCAAGCAACGTTAAAATTTTCGTTTATTTCGCCAGCCGTTTTTTGCCGGCAAACAGCCAGCCCGCGCCCAGCAGCACAAACCACAGCGGGGTGACCATCAGCGCTTCACGGGTATCGTCTTCCAGGGTCAACAGCACCAGCACAAAGACGAAGAAGGCCATGCACACCCAGCACATGACTTTACCCAGCGGCATCTTGTAGCTTGACTTCTCATGCAGCTGAGGGCGGTTTTTGCGATACGCCAGGTAAGAGCAAAGGATGATGGTCCAGACGAACATAAACAGGATCGCCGACACCGTGGTGATCATGGTGAAGGCGGCAATCACGCTCGGGTTGACCATCAGCATCACCACCCCGCCCAGCAGACACATGCAGGAGAAGGTTAAGCCCTTCGCCGGCACCGCACGCTTCGACAGCTTGGCGAACATCTTCGGCGCCTGACCATCCTGCGCCAGACCGAACAGCATACGGCTGGTAGAGAACACGCCGCTGTTGGCCGAGGAGGCCGCGGAGGTCAGCACCACGAAGTTGATCAGGCTCGCCGCCGCCGGCAGACCAACCAGCACGAACAGCTCAACGAACGGGCTCTTGCTCGGCACCACGGAGCTCCACGGCGTCACCGACATAATCACAATCAGCGCGAAGACGTAGAACATAATGATACGCAGCGGGATGGAGTTAATCGCTCGCGGCAGGGACTTTTCCGGGTCTTTGGTTTCGGCGGCGGTGGTACCCACCAGCTCAATCCCCACGAAGGCAAACACCGCAATCTGGAAGCCGGCGAAGAAGCCGCTCAGCCCTTTCGGGAACCAGCCGCCGTCATTCCACAGGTGGGCGAAAGAGGCTTCGACCCCGGTCGGCGATTTGAAATGCATCATCACCATTACCAGGCCGACCACGATCAGCGCCACGATGGCGACAATTTTGATCATCGCGAACCAGAACTCCATTTCGCCAAACATCTTGACGGTGGCCAGGTTCAGGCCCAGCAGCAGCAGGATCACCGCCAGCGAGGCGACCCAGTCGGAGAGTCCGGGAAACCAGAACTGCGCGTAGGCGGTGATGGCGACAACGTCCGCCATCCCGGTCACTACCCAGCAGAACCAGTAGGTCCAGCCGGTAAAGTAGCCCGCCCACGGCCCCAGCAGATCGGCCGCGAAGTCGCTAAAGGATTTATATTCGAGGTTCGACAGCAGTAATTCGCCCATGGCACGCATCACGAAAAACAGCATAAAACCGATAATCATATAAACAAAAATAATGGATGGTCCGGCAAGGCTGATGGTTTTGCCAGAACCCATAAATAACCCGGTGCCGATCGCTCCGCCAATCGCGATCAGCTGAATATGTCGGTTTGTGAGATTTCGCCGTAGCGATTGTTCAGTCGGCTCCTGCTCGACAGCAGCGACTTTAACCTGATCTACCATGTGATTTCTTCCTGTTGTACCTGTCTGTGTTGTTCAGGCTCTGATGGCCCGTCGTCTGTCATTAACCCCAGCAAGGGCTAGTCGATATTAGGTAAGAATCGGAGGGATGAATACTATGATTTAGATATAATGTTAATTTTATGTTTAAAGTGAGTGTTATATCACTCATCTAACGCGAAATAGCTCACAAAAATACACCCATACGTGATGAATGCAAAACATAATTCCAATTAATTTTTAACTTAAGGATTTTACGCTATTTTCATGGCTTCCCCTGCCGCGGGGGAAGAGGAAGCCGCTGCTGTTTAGATAATGTCCAGCAGTTCAACTTCGAAGATCAGGGTACTGAACGGAGGAATCGATGCGCCAGCGCCGCGCTCACCGTAGGCGAGGTTGTGCGGGATCGTCAGTTCCCATTTGGAACCTACCGGCATCAGAGTCAGCGCTTCAATCCAGCCGCCGATCACGCCGGTCACCGGGAATTCAGCCGGTTCACCGCGAGCAACGGAGCTGTCGAAGACGGTGCCGTCGATCAGTTTGCCAGTGTAGTGCACGCGAACGCGGTCAGTACGCGCCGGGATCGGGCCTTCGCCCTGGGTCAGTACGCGGAACTGCAGACCAGACTCGGTGCTGTTCACACCCTCTTTCTCGCGGTTTTCATCAAGGTATTTTTGGCCGTCAGCGGCCATGGCCTGAAAACGCTCGCGACGCACAGCGTCAGCACGCTCGTGGATTTCACGCAGCGCGCGGTGAACGGCTTCCACCGGCACCTGCGGCTGGTTACCTTCCAGCGCATCGGCGATACCCGCCACCAGCGCTTCCGGCAGCAGCCCCTGCAGGCCGGATTCGCTCAGCTGTTGTCCAACCTGCAAGCCGATACCGTAACTTGCCTGCGCTTCGATAGTGTCAAAAGTTGGGGTTGCCATCGTTGTTCCTTTTTGGGTGATAAACATCAAGATAAAAGCGTGCGAAAGCATAACAGCCATAGCGAAATGGGTAAAACTTTGTCGGCGGATGATGACAAATCTCAGCGAAAAAGAAACAATAGGCGGCAGCAGGTTAACTTCACTTTGTTCCGGTCATCAGGACGTTAGCCATCTATACTCATGAGCAGGATATAAATATGCGGAGCAGGAGGAAAGCCATGCCCGGGCGCTTTGAACTGACATCTACCCTGGCGAAAATCTGGCACGCCCCGGATCATTTTCGCCTCCTGGACCCGCTGCCTCCGATGCACCGCCGGGGAATTATCGCTGGCTTCCTGTTGGTTATTATCGGTATTCTGCTTCCCTCCGATGATAGCCAAAGCCCGGCGTCCACCAGCCGTGAAGCGAACCTGAATCTACAGTCGCAGTCCCAGCCGCAAGCTGGCGGCAATCAGGCCGTTCCGCTGCCGCCGATCACTAATACGCCTACCGTGAGCGACGCCGATCAGATGGCGCCGGTCGCTCCGGAGCCGATTCAGGATGAGCAGCCGGATCAGGCGCAGACGCAGCAGCCCGCCGCCACCCAGCCTTATCAATCCTCATCACAGCAGTCCGCGCCGGGTATTGAGCAGCAATGGCGGACCTATCGCATCGAGTCAGGCAAAACCCTGGCGCAGCTGTTCCGCGATCATGGGCTGCCGGCCACTGACGTCTACGCCATGGCGCAGGTTGAAGGCGCTGGCAAGCCGCTAAGTACTTTGCAGAGCGGACAGACGGTGCAGATTCGGCAGAACGCCAACGGCGTGGTCACCGGGCTCACTATCGATACCGGCAACGGCCAGCAGGTGCTGTTTACCCGCCAGTCGAACGGCAGCTTTGTGCGTGCGCGATAGCAGAGAAGACGACAGCAAGCGTTACGCCGCCGCAAAATGAAAGGCGCTAAAAAGCAAAACGCCGGCACAAGGCCGGCGGTTTGTTGTTACCAGAACGTCAGAGGCCGATTACTCAGCAACCACGTTGATGATAACTTTAGCGAATACTTCGCTGTGAACCTGGAAGTTCACTTCGTGCTCGCCAACGTTACGCAGAACGCCGTTCGGCAGGCGAACTTCGCTCTTAGCAACTTTAACGCCTGCTGCAGTAACAGCGTCAGCGATGTCGCGAGTACCGATGGAACCGAACAGTTTACCTTCGTCGCCAGCTTTAGACGCGATGGTTACGGATTCCAGGGCGTTGATCTGCTCAGCACGAGCTTCAGCTGCTGCCAGAACGTCAGCCAGTTTGGCTTCCAGTTCAGCACGACGTGCTTCGAAGAATTCAACGTTTTTCTTGGTAGCAGGAACAGCTTTACCCTGCGGGACCAGGAAGTTACGAGCGTAGCCCGCTTTAACGTTAACCTGATCACCCAGGCTACCCAGGTTTGCTACTTTATCAAGCAGAATAACTTGCATTACCTTATCCTCTCAAAGTCGTATTAATGGACCGTGACCGATTACTGATGACGATCAGTGTACGGCAGCAGGGACAGGTAGCGAGCGCGTTTGATAGCGCGAGCCAGCTGACGCTGGTATTTTGCACGGGTACCGGTGATACGGCTCGGGACAATCTTACCGCTTTCGGTGATGTAGTTTTTCAGCGTAGCGATATCTTTATAGTCGATCTCTTGAACGCCTTCCGCGGTGAAACGGCAGAACTTGCGACGACGGAAATAACGTGCCATATGGCTAGTCTCCAGAATCTATCAATTCAATCTGCTCGGCATGCAGAACCATTTTGCTCAAGCCGTTCTTTGCCTTATGGCAAGAGATGAACCCTCGAACGGTTACTGCGCTACCGACCGTTATACTGTGAGTAATGGCCTGGTTCTCATGACCGCTAATAATAACGGGCATCTGACACCATGCCTGCCGGTGAAAACCGGCTTCCTCCTGCACTGAACGATGCTCAAGCACGAACTGGCAGTGAGGAATTCCTGACGGGCTGACCTTACGAAGTGGAGTCCTGCAAATAATGCCGGACAGCTCCAGACGGTTGGTCATCAGGATTACTCTTCAGAATCCCCAGCTTCAGAATCATCTGCGGTTTCGTTGGCGAAATCTTCGCGACGCTCACGGCGCTCGTCTTTCGCTTTAACCATCGGAGATGCTTCGGTAACAGCGTGCTTAGTACGCATTACCATGCTGCGGATAACGGCGTCGTTGAAGCGGAAGTTAGTTTCCAGCTCATCGATCGCTTCCTGCGGCGCTTCAACGTTCATCAGAACGTAGTGAGCTTTGTGCAGTTTGTTGATCGGATAAGCCAGCTGACGGCGGCCCCAGTCTTCCAGACGGTGGATCGTACCTGCTGCTGCAGTAATTGCACCAGTGTAACGTTCGATCATGCCCGGAACCTGTTCGCTCTGGTCAGGATGGACCATAAAAACGATTTCGTAATGACGCATCGAATTGCTCCTTACGGATTATTCAGCCTCCTGTCTGGGTCAGCCGCGGCCCATGGAGGCAAGGAACGTGTTAAAGGGCGGCTGAAAAATTGACGCGTCATTCTAATGGCGGCCCCTCAGGAACACAAGCGCATTTGCACAAATAATTCGCACTAAGCGCCAAGCTGGGCTAAGTGGGTGATTTAAAATTAACCAATAAAGGAAGCGGCATTTTTTTGAACAACTGCATCAGAAAAGGTCGCCATGCGATGAACGCGCAGCGATTACACTTCTATCAAAGCCCAACGATCACAGGAGAGCCCCGAGTCAGCGTCAGGACTGTCAGTCAGGAGCGTAGTATATGAAACTGAAAATCATCGCCATGATGGCTGCGCTTTTCTTCAGCGCCAACGCGCTGGCAGCTATCCAAATCACCGAACGTCAGGCCCGCAACATGGACGACGTGCAGAGCCTCGGCGTTATCTATATCAATCACAATATGGCCACTGAGCACGAGGCCGAACAGGCCCTTAGCCAGATGAGCGATGCGCAGGGGGCGAAATACTTTCAGCCTATCCTGATGCACGAACCAGAAACCAACGGCCCGCTTCGCGCCAGCGCGGTGATATACCGCTAACGCCTGCCCGATTCTTCGCCTCTCCTCGCGAGGGGCGAAGCGAGGTCTGCGCCCAAACGCAATTGAGAATTATTTTACAAACCGACTTACCAGCGTCATCGCAACCTGATTTAATCAGCCACTCGCCATTTGATAATCAGGAGTGATTGATGGTTCCGCGTTTCGCCACCTTAGGCCGTATCCCCAAAGGCGTTTGGGTACTCGGCGGCGTCAGCCTGCTGATGGATGACCACTGATTTAATTTTCATCGCTACCTGCAAAGTCGATAGCGACCGTTTCGGATGCAGTTATTCAAAAATTACCGCAGACCGCTCTTCTCGTTAATTAATCGTCAGTTATCCCTGCTCAGGAATGGCGTCTGCACTTGCGGCATCCTGCATTCCATCCGGCATCCTTACCCGTAGCCATTTACCGCGATAAACCAGAATCAGCGTATTTCCCTGCCAGTTAAAAGCCATTCCTTGCAACCCACAATATTTCGGACGCTGCAATGAGGCAATTCTCGTCGCAGTTGCCACCTCCCAGATATCAATTCTTGTTCCCGATCCGGATGGCTTTTCACAACCAGCCTGAGCATAAAAACGGCCATGAGCGGAGCGTGCGGTTGCATCAATGCTGTCAGCATTTTTCAGCTCTGCGCTAAAGCGCCATTTGCCGCTGAGGCTATCAATAAAATATGTCCCAATCCTTCTTTTATTCAGATTGTTCACCGGAGGAAACAAATATGCATAATGTAACGCTATCCAGTGTGCTTCACGAGAACCCAGCGGTGACGGCGAATTTCGGGCAATATCATCGTTCGATAACTTCATGGTGCGCGTTCTGGGATCCCCTTCCGTACGGAAGGGAACCGAATACGATGATTCCGCTCTACCAGTCTTAGCGTTAAGTTTGACTAATCCATTGCTGTCTTCCAGCCAGAAATAGCCTGAGGTTATAATGCGTACGGCCTGAATGGAGTTACCGCTGGCGTAATAATTACGGCATGTTCTGAAGATGACATTTTCCGTCGCCGGAAGACGGGGATCCATACGCCGAAAAACCAGACATCCTTTTCCTTCGTCACTGTAATCAGTATAGTAAGCAATGGGCTCATCGTGCGTATCGTGGAACCATGATGCTAATGAATAAGCGTCAGATTCTGTCTGCGGTGCGGTCATTGCCGTGATTTTATGGTTTGAGATATCCAGTGCGAACCATTGTCGCGGGAACGCTTCGAACCAGGCCTTTGCTCCCTGATGCACCAATATTAACCTGGACAACCTTTTTCCTTGCCAGAGTTGGGTGACCTGCCGTGGGTCTTCTGGCTTCGTGATATATAGTTCTGCCACTTGACTTTGCTGTTCTCGATCGAAGCGTGTTGTCGCGAATAAGGCATTTCCTTGCGGAAGTTCTTGATAGCTCTCAATCCTTCGTGAATCGTCAGTATCGGGGAAGATATCGTTAAGTGCGATGGTTTCCACGCTAATCGTTACGGATTGCGCCGCTTCCTGAGGTTGACGTTCAGGCATTTTATCCTCTGCCGGCGTTGTTTTCACCCAGGCCAAAGCCGTTGAAGCCAACTCGCTGGAAATATTATTTTCTTTCAGGTGGGCCAGAATGGGTTTAATACTTTCAGCAGGCACAAATCGGTCGGTTAAATAGCGTTTCAGTTTCTGAATATTCGTGCCGAAAAGTGAAGAGTCAGCGAGCCGTGCCTTGCCATTTTCGGCGGCTTTTTTGATGGAATATTCCGGGTTTGGCGTTATGTCGCAGGTTGTTAATGTTAATGCGACTTTGGGTTGTCCAAAGAATAAACCGGCATCCATTATTTGCATGTAGGTTGTGCGTTTACTGACTCCTGCGTTGTACGTTTTACTGGCGATGATAATAGGGATGTCTTGCTGTAATTCTGGTTGCAACTGCTTCGGATCTCTCCAGACACCCCATAGCAGGTGTTGCGATATTGCCCATTCGATTTTTTGTTCAACTTCGGCTGGCGTGATGTCTCCATCTTGCGCCGCCCGTCGTAGTGTGGGCGCGATAAATTGTTGCGCCAGACGCACGGCTATCTCCGGGCGGCGTGACAGGAGCACCTGTCCCCAATCTTTTTCCAGACGAGTGATCGGCATTGATGTTGTCTGGAGTTTAAAATTTTCCTTTTCAAGTAAGCCGGATAATACCGGTGCCAGCGTTTGCCAGTTGCCGTCAATCAACAGCGTCGCTTCATTTGCCGCAACACGTTTATTGCCATCTGACCAGAGCAGAATATTACCATCGCTGGCGGTACTGGCCGGGTCCCACTCTTTGCTTGATATCCACTGCCAGTGAGTAAAAACCGGCGCAGGATCATAATCAACGTAAGTTGATAACTGGCAATCGCGTGGATGTGGGGCGGTTGCTGTCCCTTCGTCAACCAGAGACCAGGCCAGCAATGGCAGAAAAATAAGCGCCAGCCAAACATACCATTTTTTCATCAGCATCCCGTTGCTCCTGTTTCCGTGTCCAGACGAAGAGATTGTCCTTGGGAAGCCTACCTGAAATGCTGGCAAAGATAAAAGCCGCCCTCCGCTCGCGGGGCAACGTTTTACGCTGGGGCGATAATTTGCGTGGTCACGCTCATCGGCATGCGCGTGATGCCGTCGGCCTATCGTCAGGATTAAAAACGGCCCCGGGGCCAGACCAGTTGCTTCACCGTGAGGGGTGAAAGCCCCGGAGCGCGCTATCTACTTTTGCCCATAGTAGGCGTTTGGCCCATGCTTACGCTGAAAATGCTTATTCATCAGCCAGCTATCGATGGGCTGCAACTGCGGATTAATGCCGCGGGCAATCCACGCCATGCGCGCCACCTCTTCCATCACCACCGCGTTGTGTACCGCCTCGTGGGCGTCTTTGCCCCAGGCAAATGGCCCGTGCTGATAGACGACGATCCCCGGCGTATGCAGCGGATTGGCCTCACCCAGCGTTTCGATAATCACCTGCCCGGTGTTCAGCTCGTAGGCCTCGTCCACCTCCTGTGCGCTAAGCGCCCGGGTGCAGGGAATATCGCCGAGGAAGTAGTCCGCATGGGTGGTGCCGAGCGCCGGGATCGCCAGCCCCGCCTGCGCCCAGGCGGTGGCGTGCGTCGAATGGGTATGCACCACCCCGCCAAGGTCGGGATAACGGCGATAGAGCGCCAGATGGGTGGCGGTATCAGAGGAGGGACGCCAGCGCCCTTCCACCACGTGCCCCTGCAGATCAACCACCGACATGTCATCGACGGTCATTGACTCGTAGGCGATGCCGCTGGGCTTAATCACCACCAGCCCACGCTGCCGATCAATGGCGCTAACGTTACCCCAGGTAAAGGTCACCAGGCCGTAGCGCGGCAGATCCATATTGGCCTCGAACACCTGCTGTTTCAGCTGTTGCATTATGCCGCCTCCATCAGGCCCGCGCGGGCCATCCGCGCCTTCACCCAGTCACGCGCCTTCGCCACCTCCGCCAGCGGGTCAGCGCTGGTTTCGCTCCACATCTCAATCAGGTACGGTCCGCAGTAGCCGGTCTGCTTGAGCGTTTCGAAGCAGCGTTCAAAATCGACCACCCCTTCGCCGAACGGCACGTTTTTAAAGACGCCGGGCTTCGTGTCTTTGACGTGTACCGCCACGATATGCCCGCTCCCCGCCTTCAGCTCCATCTGGACGTCGTTATCCCACGCCGACAGATTGCCGATATCCGGGTAAAGCTGGAACCACGGATTATTCAGGTAATGGGCATAGCCCAGCGCTTTACTGATCGAGTTCATCAGCGGGTAGTCCATGATCTCCATCGCCAGGGTTACCTGGGCTCGGCTGGCCATCTCGACGCTCTGTTTCAGGCCGTCACGAAAGCGGCGGCGCGTCTCATCGTTCGCCTGCTGGTAATAGACGTCGTAGCCTGCCAGCTGGATCACCCGAATCCCCACATCCTGCGCCAGCTGAATAGCTTTACGCATAATCTCCAGCCCCTGATGCCGCACCGCGTCGTCTTCACTACCCAGCGGAAAACGGCGATGGGCGCTAAGGCACATCGACGGCACCCGGACGCCGGTTTCAGCCACCGCCTTGACCAGCGCCAGACGCTGCTCCGGGCTCCAGTCCAGCCGCGCAAGGCGGGCGTCAGTTTCATCGAGAGACATCTCAACGAAATCAAAGCCCAGCGCTTTTGCAAGCTTTAGCCGCTCCAGCCAGCACTCCCCGGCGGGGAGCGCTTTTTCATAGATGCCGAGCGGAATGGATTTCGCCAACATAGTCGCTCCTTAACCCCACAGCTGGGCGATAGAGCGTTTAAACTGGCGCGCCGCTTCCACCGGCGAGGCAGCATCGCGGATGCTGCGTCCGGCAATAAAGACGTGAACAGGGATCCCGGCAAACAGCGGCAGGTCTTCCAGCGCCAGCCCGCCGGTGACGGTCACTTTGAAGCCCATATCAGACAGACGCTTAATCGCGCTGATATCCGCCTCACTCCACGCCACGCCTGCCGCCTGCGCGTCGCGGCTGCGGTGATAGACCACCTGCTGAATACCCGCCTCGCGCCACGCCTGCGCCTGCTCCCAGGTCCAGAAGCCGGTCAGCTCTATTTGCACATCGCCGTTGAACTCTTTGGCGACATCCAGCGCCCCTTTGGCGGTGTTGATATCGGCGCAGCAGATCACCGTGACCCAGTCGGCGTTGGCTTCGAAGCACATCCGCGACAGGATCTTGCCGGCATCGGCAATTTTGGCGTCCGCCAGCACGATTTTATGCGGATACAGCGCTTTCAGATCGCGCACCGCGCGTACACCTTCACCAACGCAGAGGATAGTGCCGACTTCAATGATATCTACCTCTTCGGCGATCAGACGGGTTGTTTCATAAGCGCTGGCCAGCGTTTGGTTGTCCAGGGCGACCTGTAACATAGGTAATGACATGATAGTGTTCCTTTTAAACAGCCGCCGCGGTGGCGTTTTTGATTAAATCCAGCACTTCCTGCTCGCTGCGGCAGGCGCGTAAACGGTCGAAATTGGCTTCGTCATCAAACAGGTTAACGATCTGCATGATGCCCACTTCCTGGTGGGTGGTGGCGTCAACCGCCGCCATGGTGATCAGGATGTCGACCGGGTCGTTATCTTCGTGGTTGAAAATCAGCGGTTTCTTTAGCGTGACCAGCGCAAAGCCGGTTTTTTTGACGCCCTCTTCCGGCCGCCCGTGCGGCATGGCTAATCCCGGAGCGATCACAAAATAGGGGCCGTGCTGCGCGACGCCGTCGAGGATTGCCTGGTAGTAGCGCGGTTCCACCACGTCGGCGGCCACCAGCAGATCGACGCCGATTTTCACCGCCTCCTGCCAGGTTTCCGCTTCCGCCTGCAGGCGAATGGAGTGATTCTGCGCCAGTGATTCATGGAGTTTCATAGCCGCTCCTTATTTCACGTCCTGCGGGAAATGAGCTTTAATCACCTCCAGCAGCTTTGGCCCGAAATCCGCGGGGGAAAGCATATTACGCACCCCCACCACGTGTTTATTGCCGGAGACGGTAATCTCCCCCGCGATATGGGTTGAAGCGATGATGATATCCGCGCCGTTTAGTTCGCTTTTGTATTCACCCACCGCGCAGCTGTTCACCGTGTGGTCGATATTGGATTGCGTCAGGAACTGATCCACTTTCATTTTCATGATCATGGAACTGCCTTGCCCGTTACCACACACAGCCAGAATACGTACGGTCATAATCAGAACTCCTTATTGGGCAGAGGCCTCTGCCAGTTGTTTTTCCGCGTCTTCTTCGGCGCGCAGCGCGCGGCCAGCGAAGAACATATAAGCGAGAGCAATCAGGATGATGACGGCCATAAACGCCAGCCCGATGGAGGCGAAGCCCTGCATCATCGGCGGCGCCAGAATCGACCAGTCCGCCATTCCCATCCAGGCGCTCATACCGGTGAGCTTCACCGCCCACACGCAACCGAAAATTTCAACCATGCCCATCACCAGGCAGATCTTGAGCGCCGCGCGCCAGCCGCCGAAGTGGTTGGCAAAGACGCCAATCGTCGCGTTGGAGAAGAACATCGGGATAAAGCCCGGAATAATCAGAATTGAAGAGCCAATGCCAACCAGAATGCCGACGGCAATCAGCTGGCCGATGGTGCCCCACATAAAGCCCCACACCACCGCATTCGGCGCAAAGCTATAGATCGCGGCGCAGTCAATCGCCAGCACCGCGCCGGGGATCAGGCGTTGCGAGATACCGTTGAAGGCTTCGGACAGTTCGGCGACGAACATCCGCACGCCCTGGGTAATGATGAAAATGGCCACCGCGAAGGAGAAACCGGTCTGCAGGATATAGACCGTCCAGTGGGTTTTCCCCGCCATCGCCTGCACGACGTCAATACCAAAGGAAAGCAGGATCGCGCCAAAGAAAATGGTCATGACAATCGCGGTGGAAACGATGTTGTCGTGGAAGATATTGAGCCAGCCTGGCAGCTTGAGGTCTTCCACACTCTCCTCTTTTTTCCCCAGATACGGCGCCACTTTGTAGGCAATCCACGAGGCAAACTGCTGCTGGTGACCGATGGAGAAGCCGCAGCCGTCGGTGACCAGCTGAGTCGGCTTGAACATCATGTTGGAGGTGATACCCCAGTACAGGGAGACCAGCACGGCGGTACAGATGATGGTCGTCCACATTCCGTAACCAAAGATAAAGAACGAGACGGCGATCAGCCCCGCCTGCTGAAACATGATATGGCCAGTCAGCATGATGGTGCGGATGCCGGTTATCCGGCGCAGCAGGACGTAACAGATGTTGAGCGCCAGCGCCAGCAGCACCGCGTAGCCCACCCAGCTATAGGCCTCGCCCATCCGGTCGATGGTCGCCATCATCGAGGCATAGGTGTCAGAGATCGCGCCGTTGATGCCGTACACCTCTGACATTTTCGCCACCACCGGTTTAAAAGTGCTGGTGAGGATGCCGGAGCCGGCCTGTAACAGCATGAAGCCGATAATGGTTTTGATCGTGCCTTTAATAATCACGCTGACGCTTTTGCGCAGCAGGATATAGCCCAGACAGGTGACGATACCCAGCAGCAGCGGGGCATTGGTCATCACCTGATTAAAGAAAACGGTAAAGATGTTGTAGAGGATTGCCATAACACACTCCCGATGGTGAAGGCGCTGAACGCGCCTTACGCTCAGCATTTCTCGCTGCCCACTCTAATAATCAAAAATAATCACAACAAGATTGAATTTGATTAAATGTGACGCGCGCCGCAATAATCCTCTATTTCATTGTGACTATTGCCGATCAGTAGCGCCGAAACATAATTAAACATTTTCAAATCATATAGATAAAACAAAGCACAACCTTTATGGATGCTGGACCCCCTGAGAGATGATGCGCATCTCTTCGTAAAATTGAGGGAAAACAAGATTGCAATCTTGAAAATCCAGTGACAACATAAATCAAAACCAATCAAAATTTGATTACTATTGAAAATACGAGGAAGAGCACGATGAGTAAAGTACAGACCATCACCCGTGAATCATGGATCCTGAACACCTTTCCGGAATGGGGCAGCTGGCTGAATGAAGAGATTGAGCAGGAGCAGGTTACGCCCGGCACCTTCGCCATGTGGTGGCTCGGCTGTACCGGTATCTGGTTAAAATCCGAAGGCGGGGCTAACGTCTGCGTCGATTTCTGGTGCGGCACTGGCAAACAGAGCCACGGCAATCCGCTGATGAAAACCGGCCACCAGATGCAGCGGATGGCAGGCGTGAAAAAATTACAGCCTAACCTGCGCACCACGCCGTTCGTGCTGGATCCGTTCGCCATTCGCCAGATTGACGCGGTCCTCGCGACCCACGATCACAACGATCATATTGACGTCAACGTCGCCGCCGCCGTCATGCAGAACTGCCCGGCCGATGTGCCGTTTATCGGCCCGAAAACCTGCGTCGACCTGTGGATCGGTTGGGGCGTGCCGAAAGCGCGCTGTATCGTCATGAAACCTGGCGATGTCGTGAAGATCAAAGACATTGAGATCCATGCGCTAGATGCGTTCGATCGCACCGCGCTGATCACCCTCCCGGCGGACCAAAAAGCCGCTGGCGTACTGCCGGACGGCATGGACCAGCGCGCGGTCAACTACCTGTTTAAAACACCGGGCGGCAACCTGTACCACAGCGGCGATTCCCACTACTCCAACTACTACGCGAAGCATGGCAACGAGCATCAGATTGACGTCGCCCTCGGCTCGTATGGCGAGAACCCGCGCGGGATCACCGACAAAATGACCAGCGCCGATATCCTGCGCATGGCAGAGTCGCTCAACGCCAAAGTTGTGATCCCGTTCCACCATGATATCTGGTCAAACTTTCAGGCCGATCCGCAGGAGATCCGCGTTCTGTGGGAGATGAAAAAGGATCGTCTGAAGTACGGCTTCAAGCCGTTTATCTGGCAGGTCGGCGGCAAATTTACCTGGCCCCTGGATAAAGACAATTTCGAATATCACTACCCGCGCGGTTTCGACGATTGCTTCACCATTGAGCCGGATCTGCCTTTCAAATCCTTCCTGTAAGTCGCCGCCCGCCCGCCCCCCCCCCCCCCGCCCACCCCCCCCCCC
>NZ_GL882793.1:36664-41682 GCF_000195655.1 Klebsiella sp. MS 92-3 | reverse complement strand
AGGCCCTGCCTGCCGGAAATACCCCGCCGCAGGGTTAGTATTTTCACATGATTTCAAATATCATCTTTGCCGTTCACTTTTAATCGGATTCGCTCATGACGGAAGCGCAAAGGCACCAAATTCTGCTGGATCTGCTCGCCCAAACGGGGTTTGTTACCGTGGAGCAGGTGATGTCGCGGCTCGGGATCTCACCCGCTACCGCCCGACGTGATATCAACAAGCTGGATGAAAGCGGCAAACTGAAAAAGGTTCGTAATGGCGCGGAAGCCATTAGCGAACAGCGCCCCCGCTGGACGCCGATGAACATCCACCAGGCGCAAAATCTGGATGAAAAAGTGCGTATTGCACGCGCCGCTTCGCAACTGATCGCGCCGGGTGAGAGCATCGTCATTAACTGCGGCTCCACCGCCTTTCTGTTGGGTCGGGAACTGTGCGGCAAACCGGTGCAGATCATCACCAACTATCTGCCGCTGGCTAACTACCTGATCGACCAGGAGCATGACAGCGTGATTATCATGGGCGGCCAGTACAACCGCAGCCACGCCATCACCCTCAGCCCCCACGGTAGCGAGAACAGCCTCTATGCCGGACACTGGATGTTTACCAGCGGCAAAGGGCTCACCGCCGAAGGCCTCTACAAAACGGATATGTTGACCGCCATGGCCGAGCAAAAAATGCTTAACGTGGTCGGCAAACTGGCGGTGCTGGTCGACAGCAGCAAGATCGGCGAGCGCGCCGGGATGCTATTCAGCCAGGCCGGACAAATAGACGTGGTGATCACCGGCAAACAGGCCGATGCCGCGATCCTCAAACAGCTTGAGGATCAAGGCGTCAGCGTAATCCGCGTTTAAAGGTGCTGCTGAAAAAAGGCGACCGTGGTAGCCAGCGCCTCTGGCGTAATGCGATGGCGGACGCCTTTCTGCCAGACACAGGTCAGCCTGGCGGCAAGGTCAGCCTGCCGCAGCGCCTGCTCTAGTCGAAAGGTTTCTTCCGGCGGCACCACGTCATCGGCATCGCCATGCCAGAGCAACAGCGGCCGCCGGGCAAGGGACGCCAGCTGATGGCTGACATCCCATTCGTTGAGGCTATCGACATCAAAATCAGGCGAGGGGAACAGGGTTTGCGATAGGGAACGAAAATAGCCCGACCCCATCAGACAGGCGACGCTGTTCAGCTCGGGGTGATGCGTCATGATGCCCAGCGCCGTCATTCCACCCATCGAAGCGCCCGCCACCGCCAGCCGCTCCCCTTCCAGCCATCCTTCAGCGATTATCGCCTCGCGCAGCGCAGGAAACTCCCTGAAATTCTGCTGCAGAATCGGCCAGAAGCGCTGCATCCGCCCGGCCTCATCGCCCTGATAGCGCGCCCCATGCTCCGGCGCGTCCGGCATGATCACCCGGAATCCGGCCTCGGCCAGCGCCACCGCAAAGTAGCTGTAGACCAGCTTCGACGAGGTAAAGCCATGATAAAAGACGATACAGGGCAAGGGCTTATCCAGACTCTCCTGCGGACAGGCATGTAAAATTTCACCACCGCCGAGGTTGCGCATTTCTAGTGCAATCATTTATCGTCTTCCTTCTCTATCGTGGTTAGGCGTCATGGGAAAATTCATTCACCAGGCAACCCAGTTTGCTACGATTCATAATGTTGAGAACCCGGTTACGCTTTCACAACATTTTCATTCGAAAATCGCGTCAGAGATAACAGTTCGGGAACATTCCCCGGCAATCCTGTTAAGGCTACCACTACACTATCACTATCAGGAAACGAGATATGGTTATGCGCAGGTTTTCACCGTGGTTACTGGCTATCGTCCTCAGCGGGTGTAGCGCCCTGCAGGGAACGCCAGAAGCCCCGCCGCCCGCCACCGACCATCCGCAGGAGATCCAGCGCTACCAGACGGCTGGCCTGCAGAAAATGGCCACGGTGAGCGTACTGATGTACGGTTCGCCGATGGATGTCGAAGCGGCGCTGAAGGCCAAAGCAGAAGCAGCCAAAGCCGATTACTACGTCATCATCATGATCGATGACACCATGGTACCCGGCCAGTGGTATTCGCAGGCGATCCTCTATCGTCGATAACGAGGCGGCGTCTTTAAATCTGCTTTACACAGCTTTGCGTCCATTCACGTTCTCCTGTGCATAATAACGTTCGGCCAGCCACCTGGCAGGACGTTAGCAACGGACTGCCCTTGGGACTACGTGAAATGGAGCTGACGATGAAACGATCTTTTACCCTATCCAGCCTGCTGTTAACCGCTGCGACGGCCAATACGTCCGCGCAGTCAGCCGAATTCGCCAGCGCGGATTGCGTCACTGGCCTGAATGAAATCGGTCTGATCTCCGTCACTAATCTTTCCGGTAGCCAACAGGATGTAGAGCACGCCATTGCCCGCAAAGCAGACGAGCAAGGCGCCTCCTGGTATCGCATTATTCAGATGTACGAGGAACAACAGCCGGACAGCTGGCGCGTGCAGGCCATTCTCTACGCCTGAGGCGCCTGGCGCCCGCGCCCCATAGCCCGCAGCAGCAGGTCGTCGAGGGTCGGCGCGTCAAGACGTATGCCGCCGCGGGTGTCGAGCATCATCCGGCACCAGGCTTCGGCCAGCGGCGGCGAAGCATGGCGCAGCATCTGCGCCCCCGCGCCAAGACGATAGACCAGCCGGGCAATCTCTCTCCCCTGCTCTTCGGCGGGTCGTTTCAGCAGTTGCTGCAGCTGACGCCATGCGCGGTCGAGATGGCGGTTCTGTCCTTTCACCTCCGCACACTCCGCGGCCAGCAGCTCCATCGCCGCCGG
The DNA here is from genome assembly GCF_000195655.1 of Klebsiella sp. MS 92-3. Taxonomy (NCBI): domain Bacteria; kingdom Pseudomonadati; phylum Pseudomonadota; class Gammaproteobacteria; order Enterobacterales; family Enterobacteriaceae; genus Klebsiella; species Klebsiella sp. MS 92-3. Next base: position 38,885 of record NZ_GL882793.1, on the reverse strand, counting down.
CTGCTTGCTGAGCACCCGCATCACATCGAGGCACATAATATTGCCGGAGCCTTCCCAGATGCTGTTGACCGGCATCTCACGGTAGAGGCGCGGGAGTTCGCTCTCCTCGCAATAGCCGATGCCGCCCAGCACTTCCATCGCCTCGGCGACAAACGGGATACCGGCCTTACAGATGGCAAACTTGGCCGCAGGCGTAAACAGGCGCGCCCAAGCGCTTTCCCGGACATCATCCCGACGGTCCCAGGCCCGCGCCAGGCGAAACAGAAACGCGGTCTGCCCCTCCAGACGGAGCGCCATTTGCCCCAGCAGCTGGCGCATCATCGGCTGTTCGACCAGGTTTTTGCCAAACGCCTGACGCTGTAGCGCGTGATACAGCGCCACCGAGAAGGCGCGACGCATCAGGGCATGGCTGCCCAGCGCGCAGTCAAAGCGGGTCAGGCCGCCCATCCTGAGGATCTGCCGCACGCCGTCGCCTTCGTCGCCCACCAGCCAGCCGCAGGCATCATAAAACTCCACTTCGCTACTGGCGTTGGAGCGGTTGCCGAGCTTCTCTTTTAAGCGTTCAAGACGCACGCCGTTACGCTGCCCGTCGGGCAGCAGACGCGGCACAAAGAAGCATGAGAGCCCCGCCGGAGCCTGAGCCAGCACCAGGTGAGCATCGCTCTGCGGCACCGAGAAGAACCACTTGTGTCCCACCAGTCGGTAAAACCCTTCCGCCGTTTTCTCCGCGCGAGTGGTATTGCTCAGCACATCAGACCCCCCTTGCTTCTCGGTCATCCCCATGCCGATCAGCAGGCCGCGCTTCTGGCCGCCAGGCGCAAGGTGCGGATCGTAACGGTCGCTCAGCAGTGGCGACAGCCAGTCGCGAAAGGGCGCGGGCAGGGCGTGCTGCAGCAGGGGCGTTGCGGCGAAGGTCATGGTAATCGGGCACAACGTCCCGGCCTCCACCTGGGCATGGAGCAGAAAGCGGGCGGCGCGGGCGACAAACGCGCCTTCGCGGGCATCCTCCTGCCAGGCGAGATTATGTACCCGGTTCGCGCACAGCCCCTGCATCAGCAGGTGCCAGGCGGGATGGAAGCGCACGTCGTCCAGCCGGGCGCCGGTGGCGTCATAGCGCAGCAGCTCCGGCGGATTGCTGTTGGCCAGGCGTCCCAGCTCCAGCGATTCGGCTGTCCCCAGCTGCTGGCCAATGCTGGCGAGCAGATCGCCATCCCAGCCGGCGCCTTCGCGGACCACGGCTTCACGCAGAGCGGTATCGGACAGAAACAGATTGCTGTTATTCAGCGGGGTGGGTTGATTAAAAACGGTGTGCGTTTGCCAGTGCATCGTGTCTCCCTCCATCAATGGCGATAGCCATAAGTATGGTTATCCGGAGGGAGACTCGCCCGCGAGAGCGGTCACAAAAAAGCCATCCCGGAGGATGGCTTTTTTTGATTCGTCGATGGTTCAGCTTAGCTGCGCTGGCGTACTGCTTCAAACAGACAGATGCCGGTAGCCACCGAGACATTCAGCGAGGAGACGCTGCCCGCCATCGGGATGCTGATCAGCTCATCGCAGTGTTCGCGGGTCAGACGACGCATGCCTTCGCCTTCCGCGCCCATCACCAGCGCCATCGGGCCGGTCATTTTGCTCTGGAACAGCGTATGGTCGGCTTCCCCTGCGGTTCCGACGATCCAGACGTTTTCTTCCTGCAGCAGACGCATGGTGCGCGCCAGGTTGGTGACGCGGATCAGCGGGACGTTCTCCGCCGCGCCGCAGGCCACTTTCTTCGCCGTCGCATTCAACTGAGCGGAACGATCTTTTGGCACGATCACCGCATGCACGCCGGCGGCGTCAGCGCTACGCAGGCAGGCGCCGAGGTTGTGCGGATCGGTTACGCCGTCGAGGATCAGCAGGAACGGTTGATCGAGCTGCGCCAGCAGATCCGGCAGATCGTTCTCCTGATACTGACGCCCCGGCTTCACGCGGGCAATGATCCCCTGGTGCACAGCGCCTTCGCTCTTCTCATCAAGAAACTGACGGTTGGCCAGCTGAATCACCACGCCCTGCGCTTCCAGGGCATGGATCAGCGGCAGCAAGCGCTTATCCTCACGGCCTTTCAGAATATAAACTTCCTGAAAACGCTCAGGTGCGCGCTCCAGCAGTGCCTGCACCGCATGGATGCCGTAAATCATTTCACTCATTGATGTACTCGTTTTAGGTTCTGTTATCTGCCCCCCCC
>NZ_GL882793.1:31286-36578 GCF_000195655.1 Klebsiella sp. MS 92-3 | reverse complement strand
TTTTTTTTCCCCCCCCCCCCCCCCCCCCCCTGCGTCAGCAGACTTCAGGGTGAAGGGAGGTCAATCACTCGGCGATCTTCTTCTTTGCCGCGCGCTTGGCTTTCGTCGCGGCGGCGATTTTCTGTGTTTTCGCCGACGGTTTTTTCGCTTTTTTCTCTTTCTTCGGTCGGGCGGTCTCTTTCTCTTTACGGAAAGCGCTGTCCGGCTCGAAGTTTACCTGCTTACCCACCTGGCGGCGACGGCCGCCCGGCTTGCCAGAGGTACTCTTTTTCGCTTTCTCACGGGCGGTCTTGCCGACATTACGCGGCGCACGCTCGCTGGAGATCAGGGTAAAGTCGATTTTCCGCTCGTCCATGTTGACCGCTTCCACACGGACTTCCACGCGGTCGCCCAGGCGATAGGTCTGGCCGCCGGACTCACCAATGAGACGCTGCCCCACCTGGTCGAAACGATAATAGTCGTTATCCAGGCTGGAAACATGCACCAGACCGTCGATAAACAGATCGTTCAGGCGGACGAAGAAGCCAAAGCCGGTCACGCTGGCGATCACGCCGGAGAAGATGTTGCCCACCTGATCCTGCATGAAGTCGCACTTCAGCCAGTCAGACACTTCGCGCGTCGCTTCGTCGGCGCGGCGCTCGGTCATCGAACAGTGCTGACCCAGCTGGAGCATCTCTTCCATACTGTAGTGCCAGCCGCCGGTCTCGGTGCTGTTGCCTTTATGTCCCTGCTCTTTGGCCAGCAGATACTTGATAGCGCGGTGCAGCGACAGGTCCGGGTAACGACGAATCGGCGAGGTGAAGTGGGCGTATGACTGCAGCGCCAGGCCAAAGTGACCGCGGTTTTCCGGATCGTAGACCGCCTGCTTCATGGAGCGCAGGAGCATCGTCTGCAGCATTTCCGCATCCGGGCGATCGGCGATGGAGGTTAGCAGCTCTGCGTAATCACGCGGCTCCGGCTTGTTGCCGCCAGGCAGCTCCAGTCCCAGCTCAGCCAGCACGGTACGGAAGGAGGTAATCGCTTCGGTGGTTGGCTTATCATGGATACGGAACAGCGCCGGCTCCTGCGCCTTCTCAACGAAGCGCGCGGCGGAGATGTTCGCCAGGATCATGCACTCTTCAATCAGCTTATGCGCATCGTTACGCTGAGTCTGTTCGATACGCTCAATACGGCGTTCGGCATTGAAGATGAATTTAGCTTCTTCACTTTCAAATGAGATACCGCCGCGCTCTTCGCGGGCGCTCTCCAGCACTTTGTAGAGGTTATGCAGCTCTTCAATGTGCTTCACCAGCGGCGCGTAGTGTTCGCGCAGTTCCTGGTCACCCTGCAGCATATGCCACACTTTGGTGTAGGTCAGGCGAGCATGTGAACTCATCACCGCTTCATAGAATTTATAACCGGTCAGACGGCCTTTTGACGAAATCGTCATCTCGCACACCATACACAGGCGATCGACCTGCGGGTTCAGCGAGCATAGACCGTTAGACAGCACTTCCGGCAGCATCGGCACTACCTGCGACGGGAAGTAGACCGAGGTGCCACGACTGCGCGCTTCCGCATCCAGCGGCGTCCCCGGGCGCACGTAGTAGCTGACGTCGGCAATGGCTACCCACAGGCGCCAGCCGCCGCCGCGTTTCTTCTCGCAGTACACCGCGTCATCGAAGTCGCGGGCATCTTCGCCGTCAATGGTAACCAGCGGCAGCGAGCGTAAATCGACGCGTCCAGCCTTCGCCTCTTCCGGCACCTGTTCTTTGAGACCGGAAACCTGTTTTTCCACCGCCGGCGGCCAGACATAAGGAATTTCATGGGTACGCAGCGCCATATCGACGGCCATGCCGGTGCCCATGTTGTCGCCCAGCACTTCGACGATTTTACCCACCGCTTTGGTGCGGCGGGTTGGTCGCTGGGTCAGCTCGACCACGACCACGTAGCCCATCCGCGCGCCCATTATCTCTTCCGGCGGGATCAGGATATCGAAGCTCAGGCGGCTGTCGTCCGGGACGACAAAGCCGACGCCAGCGTCGGTGAAGTAACGGCCAACTATCTGGCTGGTTTTCGGCACGAGGACGCGGACGATGCGCGCTTCGCGGCGGCCCTTACGGTCCGCGCCCAGCGGCTGAGCCAGCACCTGGTCGCCGTGAATACAGGTTTTCATCTGTTCTGACGACAGGTACAGATCGTCTTTGCGCCCTTCAACACGCAGGAAACCATAGCCATCGCGGTGGCCAATAACGGTTCCTTTGAGGAGATCGAGGCGTTCCGGCAGGGCATAGCACTGGCGGCGGGTGAAGACCAGCTGACCGTCGCGCTCCATCGCGCGCAGGCGGCGGCGCAGCGCTTCGGTTTGCTCTTCGCCCTCGATATTTAACTCGATGGCCAGCTCATCGCGGCTGGCAGGCTTTTCCCGTTTAGTTAAATGTTCGAGGATAAATTCCCGGCTCGGGATAGGGTTCGCGTACTTCTCAGCTTCGCGTTCCTGGAATGGATCTTGTGACATATCGGTTCCTCCGTTGTCATCTCCGGCAGAGTGGCGTCACTCCACCAGCAATAATTTATAAAGCGGTTGATTCTTCTCAACCAAATCAGCCAGCGTATAGTTATCCAGTTCCTTGAGAAAACTCTGCGCGGCTTCAGCTAGTGCCTGTTTCAGACGACAGGCTGGTGTAATGTGGCAAAACTCGCTGCTGCAGTTGACCAGCGATAAGGGTTCAAGGTCACGCACCACGTCACCGACGCGGATCTGTCCTGCTGGTTTGCCGAGGCGAATGCCCCCGTTCTTCCCCCGCACGGCAGTCACGTAGCCCATGCGACTTAACTGATTGATTATTTTAACCATATGATTACGGGAGACGCCATAGACCTCGGTCACTTCCGAGATACTGGTCATTCGTCCTTCCGGCAGCGACGCCATATAAATCAGCGCGCGTAGTCCGTAATCGGTGAAACTCGTTAACTGCACATAAACCTCAGGGAAAAGAAAACAGGGTATGTCGAGCGACATCATTATTATTGATGATAAACCAGCCAGCGCTCAGGCCGCTAATTTATTTGAAATGGGGCGGGCGAACAGCAAAAACAAGGGCGCCCGAACGGCGCCCCTTGAGAGTGATTACGCGTCGAACGGATCGCGCAGAATCATAGTCTCGGTACGGTCTGGACCGGTAGAGATGATATCCACCGGCACGCCGGTCAGCTCTTCAATACGCTGGATGTAGTTCAGGGCTGCCTGCGGCAGGCCGCTGCGCTCTTTCACGCCGAAGGTGGTTTCGGACCAGCCCGGCATGGTTTCGTAGATAGGCTCGATACCTTCCCAGTTATCGGCAGCCAGCGGAGTGGTGGTCACTTCGCGGCCATCCGGCATACGGTAGCCAACGCAGATTTTCACTTCTTTCAGGCCGTCGAGGACGTCCAGTTTAGTCAGGCAGAAGCCGGACAGGGAGTTAATCTGCACCGCGCGACGGACTGCGACCGCATCCAGCCAGCCGGTACGACGACGACGGCCGGTGGTGGCGCCGAATTCGTTACCCTGCTTGCAGAGGAACTCGCCAGTTTCATCAAACAGCTCGGTCGGGAACGGACCCGCACCGACGCGAGTTGAGTACGCTTTAATGATGCCCAGTACGTAATCCACATAACGCGGGCCCAGGCCGGAGCCGGTCGCCACGCCACCTGCGGTGGTGTTAGAGGACGTAACGTACGGGTAGGTACCGTGGTCGATATCCAGCAGCGTACCCTGCGCGCCTTCGAACATCACGAAGTCGCCGCGCTGACGCGCCTGATCCAGCAGGTCGGATACGTCCACCACCATGCTGGTCAGGATGTCGGCAATCGCCATCACATCGTCCAGCACTTTCTGGTAGTCAACCGCTTCTGCTTTGTAGAAGTTCACCAGCTGGAAGTTGTGATATTCCATCACTTCTTTCAGTTTATCGGCGAAGGTTGCTTTATCGAACAGATCGCCAACGCGCAGACCGCAACGAGCGACTTTATCTTCGTAAGCCGGGCCAATGCCGCGACCGGTAGTGCCGATCGCTTTCGCGCCACGCGCTTTTTCACGCGCCACGTCCAGCGCCACGTGATAGTCAAGGATAAGCGGGCAGGCTTCAGAGAGCAGCAGACGCTCGCGAACCGGGATACCACGGTCTTCCAGGCCCTTCATCTCTTTCATCAGCGCGGCCGGAGACAGCACGACGCCGTTACCGATGATGCTGGTGACGTTTTCACGCAGAATGCCTGATGGAATAAGATGGAGAACGGTTTTTTCACCGTTGATTACGAGAGTATGGCCGGCGTTGTGACCACCCTGGTAGCGCACAACATATTTAGCCCGTTCAGTCAGGAGATCGACGATCTTCCCTTTACCTTCGTCACCCCATTGGGTGCCCAGTACGACGACGTTGTTACCCATTTTTCAAAATCACCGTTTGCTTAAAAATGGATTCTACCATCGCTTTTTCAGAGTTACAGCACTTTTTGCATCCAAAATAAGGCAAATCCGACCACTTTTTGATCAGCCAATCGATTTCCTCAACATGTAGTAGATCACAATCCCGGCAACCACAAGTCCGCCGCCAAAACGACGCAATAAATTATCCGGTAGCTGGCTCAGGCTGGCGACCATTTTGCGCCAGGCGCGCGGATAAAGCAGCGGGCCAAGCCCTTCAAGTACTAAAACCAGCGCCAGCGCCAGCCAAATGGTGGAGTTCATCGTCAACCCTAATTGAAAAGTATCATTGCCGCCCTCGCGGGCGTCATCGGCCAGCATGGTGAATTCATTCCCTCATTTCACATTGTCCCGTATTTCAGCTTCATTATGAACCGGAAAGGTGAAACAAAATTCACAACTAATTGTATTGCTGCATATTTTTTAAATTGTAACTATGCCATCGCGTACTACAACCCGGTACGTCTACTTAATCAGGAAGATTATGATGAGAGAATTAACCGCATTTGAAATCGAAAATGTGAGCGGCGCAGGCTGGTTACAGGATGGTCTGGCGGCCTTAGGCAGCAAGGTCGGCGCAGCCGCATGGACGATGGGCACTGATGCCCTGAGCATTAACCTGCCACTGCTTGGCACCCTCAATCTGGCCGACCTGGCGCCGGACCTGGGCAAAACCCTGGGCGAAAGCGTTGGGTCGACTATCGGTGGCACCATCGAAAGTGCGCTGGCAGGCCTGCCGGTGATCGGCGGCCTGCTGAACAAGCTACTCGGCAACTAATTCCCGCCCTCGCAGCATGAAAAAAAGGGGGCGTCCTCTTGGGCCCTTTTTTTTTTTTTTTTTTTTTTTT
>NZ_GL882793.1:24266-31203 GCF_000195655.1 Klebsiella sp. MS 92-3 | reverse complement strand
CCTTTTCGCATTATTACTTCAGGTTTACACCTTCTCCGGCTTATTTACGCGCCGAATCCGGTGAACGCATATAGCGGAAGAAATCGCTGTCCGGACTCAGGACCATCACATCCTGATTGCTCTGGAAGCTCTTCTCATAGGCACGCAGGCTACGGATAAAGGAGTAGAAGCCTGGATCCTGGCTGAACGCGTCGGCAAACAGTTTCGCTGATTCCGCATCACCTTCACCACGCAGGATACGGCCCTGGCGCTCGGCTTCCGCCAGCGTCTTGGTGACTTCATAGTCCGCAGTCGCGCGCAGTTTTTCCGCCTCTTCCTGACCCTGTGAACGATGGCGACGAGCAACCGCTTCACGCTCCGCGCGCATACGGTTATAAATCGCTTCCGACACTTCTGCCGGCAGGTTGATCTGTTTGATACGTACGTCGACAACTTCGATACCCAGCGCCGCCATACTGTTCGGGTTGATCACCTGCACTTTACCGTTGGTTTCGGCTTCCACACGCTCTGCCGCTTTAGCAATCGCGTCGTCAGCAGCCGGGGTGCTAACCTCATCTTCCGTACCGGCCGAACCCGAGTTCAGCGCATCGCGCACTTCCAGGGTCAGGCGACCACGGGAGTCGGTGACGATATCTTTCACATCCAGACGACCAATTTCAGAACGCAGACGGTCAGAGAATTTACGCTTCAGCAGCACCTCGGCCTGGGAGACGTCGCCGCCGCCGGTTGCCAGGTAGTAACGGCTGAAGTCGCTGATACGCCACTTGATATAGGAGTCGACGATCAGGTCTTTCTTCTCTTTAGTAACGAAACGGTCAGCCTGGTTGTCCATGGTCTGAATACGCGCATCCAGCATCTTCACCGATTCGATAAACGGGATCTTGAAGTGCAGGCCTGGCGCATACACCAGCGGCTTGTTTTCGTCGTCGCGCAGAACTTTACCGAAACGCAGCGTGATACCGCGCTCGCCTTCCTTTACGACAAAGACAGACATGTAGAGCACTACCAGCACGATGACAATGATCGCGATAACAGATTTACGCATCGTTATTCCCCCTGACGCTGGTAGTCGTTACGCTGCGCGTTAGCGCGGCGTTGGTCCATAATGCTACCCCCGGTTGAGCTCGAGGTTGATGAGGTGCTGGCGCTGCTTGAGCTGGATGCTGGCGGCAGGCGCAGCAGATCGCTGGCGTCACTGCTATCGCTCTTTGCTGCCGGCGCAGCGGCGCCTTTCAGCATCTGATCCAGCGGCAGAACCATCAGATTGCCGTTTTTGCTGTCATTGACCAGCACTTTACGGGTGTGGCTCAGCACTTTTTCCATGGTTTCGATATACAGACGCTCGCGGGTAATTTCCGGCGCGGCTTTGTATTCCGGCAGGATCTTCGCAAAGCGAGCCACTTCACCCTGGGCTTCCAGAACGGTCTGGGTCTTATAGGCGCGTGCCTCTTCGAGGATACGCTGCGCCTGACCATTCGCCCGCGGCTGGACTTCGTTGGTATACGCTTCCGCTTCACGAATGTACTGCTGCTCGTTCTCACGCGCGGCAATGGCATCGTCAAACGCGGCCTTCACCTCTTCCGGGGGACGCGCCGTCTGGAAGTTGACGTCCAGCAGAGTGATACCCATGTTGTACGGGCGAATCGTCTCTTCCAGCTCACGCTGGGTATCGCTACGGATCACGGTACGACCTTCGGTCAGAATGCGATCCATGGTGTATTTGCCGATCACGCCGCGCAGCGCGCTGTCGGTGGCCTGACGCAGACTGTCGTCCGCGCTGGTCACGCTAAACAGATAGCGCTCCGGATCGGTGACGCGGTACTGCACGTTCATCTCACCGCGCACCACGTTTTCGTCAGAGGTCAGCATGACGCCGGAAGCCGCAAGTTCGCGCACCGACTCCACGTTCACCGCCTGAACGTTATCGATAAAGGTCGGTTTCCAGTTCAGGCCAGGCTCAACCAGATGGCTGAACTTGCCAAAACGGGTGACCACGCCGCGCTCGGCCTCTTTAATGGTATAGAAACCGCTGGCCGCCCAGATAATCACTGCCGCCGCGGCAACGATGCCGACAATACGCCCGCCCATCGGTCCGCGAGGCCCCTGCGCGCTATTGCCGCCGCCCAGTCCGCCCTTGCCGCCGCCGAGCCCGCCAAGTTTTTTACTTAACTTGCGGAAGATATCATCCAGATCCGGCGGCCCCTGCTCGCGACCGCCTTTATTGCCATTTCCCTCAGAGTTGCCGCCAGGTTTGCTGCTCCCCCACGGGTCGCGGTCCTGTCCGTTATTACCGGGCTGATTCCACGCCATGTATATGCTCCATATTTGTTTTTGATATCCCCACAGGGGTCAATATCTTCAGGCAAGCTGCAAGGTTAAACCACATAGTCAACAAGCGTTGGCTCTTGCTTACAGAGGCGCCGCCAGTCAACGATCGGCATGCGCACCTGCAGACTCACGCTGCCGTCATCCTCCATCCACTCTTTTTCTATCGCCTGAAGCTGATAGAAACGGCTTCTCAGTCGCCCTTCTTTCGGCGGTAAGCGCAGCGTATGCTGGGCCACTTCACCGGAAAGACGCTCCGTTAATGCCTGAAAAAGCAGTGGTACGCCAACCCCGGTCTGGGCTGAAAGCCAGACCCGAATCGGTTTATTTTCATCGTCGCGATCGATGCGCGGTTCAAAATCGTCAAGCATGTCGATTTTGTTCATCACCAGCAGCGCCGGGATCTCATCGGCCTCAATTTCAGCGAGAACCGTATTTACCGCATCAATGTTTTCCTGCACGCGGACATCCGCCGCGTCAATCACATGCAGCAGCAGCGTCGCCTGACGCGTCTCCTGCAACGTCGCTTTAAACGCGGCTACCAGATCGTGCGGCAGGTGGCGAATAAAGCCGACGGTATCGGCCAGCACCGTTTCGCCGACGTCAGGGACGTCAATGCGGCGCAGCGTCGGGTCCAGGGTGGCGAACAGCTGGTTCGCGGCATAGACCTCGGCGGCAGTGATCTGGTTAAAGAGCGTTGATTTTCCGGCGTTGGTATAGCCCACCAGCGACACGGTAGGAATATCGGCTTTCGCACGCGACCGCCGCCCCTGCTCGCGCTGTTTCTGGACTTTTTCCAGCCGCGACAGGATCTGCATGATACGGTTACGCAATAAACGGCGGTCGGTTTCGAGCTGGGTTTCACCCGGGCCACGCAAACCAATCCCGCCCTTCTGTCTTTCAAGGTGGGTCCAACCGCGGACAAGGCGAGTCGCCATATGGCGCAGCTGCGCCAGCTCGACCTGCAATTTCCCTTCATGGGTGCGCGCGCGCTGGGCGAAAATATCTAAAATAAGACCGGTGCGATCGATAACCCGGCATTCGCACAGGCGTTCCAGGTTACGTTCTTGCGCCGGACTCAGGGCATGATCGAAGAGCACGACCGAAGCGCCGGTCGCTTTAACGGCTTCCGCAATTTCGACTGCCTTACCTTCACCAACAAAATACTTCGGGTGCGGTGCTTTACGGCTACCGGTAATCACCTGCATTGCTTCGACACCGGCGGAAGAGGCCAGAGTTTCAAACTCCTGGAGATCTTCCATATCTTTGTCTTGCGAAAAATAGATGTGTACCAGTACCGCCTGCTCACCGGCGTCATAACGGTCAAACAAGCGTAAACCCCTTATAAAATACCAGCGGGGAACGCAGAAAACCTGGCTCCCCGGCGTGGAAAAACAGCACTGGCCTTATTCGGCGTCGTCGCTGTCTTGTTGCGGCGCAGAAGAACCCTGCGCGCTACCACCGTGGTGATAGTTACTGGAACCGCCGCCAGCATTGTTGCTGTGGTGAGACACCGGGCGAGACGGGACAACAGTAGAAATTGCGTGCTTATAGACCATCTGGCTGACCGTGTTCTTCAACAGGATCACGAACTGATCGAAAGACTCAATTTGCCCTTGCAGCTTGATACCATTCACCAAATAAATAGAAACCGGAACGCGTTCCCGACGCAAAGCGTTCAGGAACGGATCTTGTAAAGATTGCCCCTTAGCCATTCTCTCTTTTCCTTATATGTATGCTTGTTTTGTACTCAGAACCTTACGATTCTCAAAAAAAATTACGCACGATACCGTTTAATTGTACACGTTCAGTTCTGGCTCGCACCAACAACCTGTAATACTTTGTTGAGCGCTTGTTCAGGTTGTTCACTGTCTAACCAGTGCACACCTTCCCAACCGCGCAGCCAGGTGACCTGACGTTTGGCTAACTGTCTCGTGGCGCAAACACCTCGATAAACCATCTCATCATACGGGATCTCGCCATTGAGATATGACCACATCTGGCGGTATCCGACACAACGGATGGAAGGCATGTCCGTATGCAAATCTCCGCGGGCAAAAAGCGCCCGTACTTCTGCTTCAAAACCTGAAGCTAACATCTGATGAAAACGCTGTTCTATGCGTTGATGGAGCAGTTCACGGCTCGCCGGGGCGATGGCGAACTGATGCACCTGATATGGCAGAGCGTCTCCTGACGTTTGCGTCAGTTCCGTTAAAGTTTTACCCGAAATGAAAAAAACTTCCAGTGCCCGGGAAAGCCTTTGCGGATCATTTGGATGAATACGCGCAGCAGCCACGGGATCGATCTCCTGTAATTGCTGATGTAACGCATTCCACCCCTGCTCTGCGGCCTGCTGCTCAATCCGCGCTCTGACCTCTGGGTCAGCCGACGGTAAGGGCGACAATCCTTCCAGCAACGCTTTGAAATACAACATCGTTCCGCCGACTAACAGCGGAATTCGCCCGGCGGCGACAATATCCGCCATCGCCGCCAGCGCATCGCGGCGAAAATCCGCCGCGGAATAGGCCTCCGCAGGATCCAAAATATCCAGCAGCCGATGCGGCGCAGCGCTAAGCTCCGCAGCATCCGGTTTGGCGGTGCCAATATCCATTCCCCGATAAATGAGGGCGGAATCAACGCTAATCAACTCTACTGGCAAAACTTTACGTAAGGCTATCGCCAGCGCGGTTTTGCCGGAGGCCGTCGGGCCCATTAAAAAAATTGCCTTGGGCAGGCTCGCCTCGGTTACATCATTCATCTTTCAGGGCATTCATCGCCGAATGGAGATCTACAGGTTGTAACAGGCCACCCGGCGGCGTTCTCACCAGCTGCGGGCAAAGACGCTCAACGTCCGCCAGCAGCGCAATCGCCTGCGCCATATTCCATGACGTCTGTTCGCTCGTCAGATTACGCGCCATCCATTGGGCGATATTGCCGACGTCGAATGCGTTTTGCTGCGCCAGGTAGCCTATCAGTTCAGGAATCAAGATTTGTAAATTTTGTTGTCTTAAGGGTAAAGGGACCGCGCGCACCGTCACGTGCAGGGCATCGGTATGCACATCGATCCCTAGCTGCGCCAGCGCCGGCTGAGCGGCGGCCAGCGCCTGTTTTTCCCCTTCCGTAACTTTTAACCGCAGCGGGATCAGCAGCGGCTGAGCACATACCGCCTCCGCTCCCGGGGTCAACTGCGCCTGGCGCAGCCAGCGCTCGGCAACGGTCAACGACAGCAGCGCCAGACCGCCCTCGCGCTCCAGCAGCGCGCAGTCGCCGCCAACAATCGTCAACACTCTGCCAAAGCTCTGACTGTGACCGGCCAACTCTGCCGCCGCCGGAGGCTGCAACGCTGGCTTTGGCGACGTTGGCGTGTCGAGCAGTTGACGATAAAGCGCTCCCTGCTGCTTCTGGTAACCCGGCTGCGCATGCGGCCAGCTCGCGCCGCCCGGTTTGCCGCTGGAGGCCGCAGGCTCACGCGATGGCGTGATGCTGAAGCGGGTCGCAGGCTCCCGCGCTTCCGCTGGCCGCGCAAACTGGTTGCCGCCCGCGGCGATGCGGTTCTCCGGCATCGGGCGCGGCGCCGGCGGGTCGTCTTTTTCCGCCAGCGGCGCGTCAAGCTGCTGCTGCAGTACGCTCAGTACGCCCTGGTAGATAAAGTCGTGCACCAGGCGCGACTGATGGAAACGCACCTCATGCTTGGCCGGGTGGACGTTTACATCCACCTGATGGGGATCGATCTCCAGATACAGCACAAACGCCGGTTGCTGATCGGCCCCTAGCTTGTCTTCACAGGCCTGGCGGATAGCATGGTTGATCAGCCGATCGCGCATCATCCGCCCGTTAACGTAGCAATACTGAATTTCCGCCAGCGCCGGGGTGGTATGCAGCGGATCGGCGACCCAGCCGCGCAGGGTCAGATCGCCATGCTGCCACTCGATCGCCAGCGCATGTTCGAGAAAAGCGGCGCCGCAAATTGTCCCCAGCCGGCGCTCGCGCTGGCCATCCTGAGCGACTGCCCGATACTGGCGCATCACCTTGCCGTTATGGCTGAGGTTGATAGTGACGTCGAAACGCGCCAGCGCAATGCGGCGCACCACCTCGTCAATGTGGCCGAACTCGGTCTTTTCGGTGCGCATAAATTTGCGCCGCGCCGGGGTGTTATAGAACAGATCGAGGACTTCCAGAGTGGTACCGACCGGGTGCGCCGCCGGCTTCACCGTCACCGCCTGATCGCGGCCTTCAGCATACGCCTGCCAGGCTTCCTGCTGCTCCGCCGTGCGCGAAGTCAGCGTTAAGCGCGCCACCGAACTGATACTGGCCAGCGCTTCGCCGCGAAAGCCGAGGCTAATAATGGCCTCCAGATCGTCAAGCGAGGCGATCTTGCTGGTCGCATGACGAGCCAGGGCCAGCGCCAGCTCGTCTTTTTTGATGCCGCTGCCGTTATCGCGGATGCGAATGAGCTTCGCGCCGCCGCGTTCGATATCAATGTCAATCCGCGTGGCACCCGCATCAAGACTGTTCTCAACCAGCTCTTTCACCACCGACGCGGGCCGCTCCACCACCTCGCCGGCGGCAATCTGGTTGGCGAGCTGCGGCGGCAGAACCTGAATCGGCATCC
>NZ_GL882793.1:19242-24168 GCF_000195655.1 Klebsiella sp. MS 92-3 | reverse complement strand
GTGCTCGGTGATCGGCAGCAGCGCCGGGGGGGGGGCGGCCCCCCCCCCCCCCCCGGCGAGGCGCCGACTGCAGCGGATGCTGCATAAAGTAGTTGCGTAAGCCGTTATAAATCGCCTCCGCAATCTGCTCCTGGTAATCATCGCTACCCAGCAGCCGCTCTTCGCCGTTGTTACTGATAAAGCCCGTTTCCACGAGGATCGACGGGATGTCCGGCGAGCGCAGCACTCCAAGGCTGGCATGCTCCGGGCGGCGTTTGTGCAGGTTGCCAATACGCTGCAGCTGGCTCAGCACGTTGGTCGCCACATCGTAGCCGACGCGCTGGGAATGACCAAACTGCAGATCCAGCACCGCCTGGCTCAGGTAGGGGTCGGCCTGGCTGTTTGCCAGCACATCGCCCGCACCGCCGAGCAGTTCAGACTGCTTCTCATGCTGCTCGAGCCAACCGGCCATTTCGCTGTTGGCGCGACGGTTCGAGAGCACCCACACCGAGGCGCCAGTGGCATCGCGGTTTGGCGCGGCGTCAGCATGGATAGAGACGAGGAAATTGGCGTTTTGCTTACGCGCCACGTCAGAGCGGCCCATCACCGAAATAAAGTAATCCCCGTCGCGGGTCAGCACCGGCTTAAACTGCGGATCGGCGTTCAGTAACGCCCGCAGCTTGCGCGCGATAGCGATAGTCACGTTTTTCTCTTTGGTGCCGTTCGGGCCAATCGCGCCAGGATCCTGGCCGCCGTGCCCGGCATCAATGGCGATAATGACTTTATCATCCGCCGACACCGTGCGGGCCGCCGGGCGAGTCACGGTCTGATTGTTGGTCATCGCCGGCTGAGAGGAGGTCATCACCGTCTGCCGTTCATGACCCGACGAGCTGAACGGGTTACGCCCTGACGTCGTCGTCCGGGAAGGCATCACCGGCGGCGGGTCGGCCCGTTTCACCACCACGGGCGGCGGAGGCGGCGGCGGCGGCGCGTCGGCGTTGATGGTAAAGACCACCGTGTAATTCGCCCCGTTCTGTTGCTTCACCGCCCGGGTTTTGCCATCTTCCGTCAGATCCACCAGCAGACGCAGCGTCTGCGTATCCTGCGGCGTGCCGGCGCGAATACTCTTCACCAGGTTGCTGCCGCTAAACTGCAGCGGTAGTCCCTGCAATACGCCGGTCTGCTTGATATCCAGCGCCACCAGACGTTTACCCTGTGGGGTAAAGGAGTACTCCGGCTCACCGACAAAGCTTAGGGTAATACGGGCCTGCTGGTCTCCGTTAGAGACCTGGATATCGGATAAACTCGCCGCAGTGGCGTGAAGACTCGACAGCATCAGCGCAGCGGCAAGCCAGGTGGTTATGCGATACTTCATCCCGTCATCCTTCAGGCTAAAAGGCTAAACGCGCCAGTAAAGATTCACCCCGTGAGGAGATCGCGGTAATACGCGCCTCACGCCCTTGTGCCTGGTAATCAAGGTGAATTTCAACATCCGGGTCAGGCAGGACACCTGCGCCTTGCTGCGGCCATTCCACCAGGCAGATGGCATCGTCGGCAAAATAATCACGGATCCCCATAAATTCGAGTTCCTCAGGATCCGCCAGACGGTAGAGATCGAAGTGATACACCATCAGGTTCTCGAGGGTATAGGGCTCCACCAGGGTATAAG
Organism: Klebsiella sp. MS 92-3; assembly: GCF_000195655.1. Taxonomy (NCBI): domain Bacteria; kingdom Pseudomonadati; phylum Pseudomonadota; class Gammaproteobacteria; order Enterobacterales; family Enterobacteriaceae; genus Klebsiella; species Klebsiella sp. MS 92-3. Next base: position 22,520 of record NZ_GL882793.1, on the reverse strand, counting down.
TTGGGCTTTTGACATTGCCGCGGTGACCGAGCGCCTGCAAAAAGCCGCGGCTGAAGGTCGTTTTCCCCGCGCCTAAATCACCATACAGATAAATCACGGTGGCGCCGGTACAGGCCTGCGCGATGCGGTCGCCAAGGGCCAGCGTGGCCTGCTCATCGGGTAAAGGAATCACTCGGTTAATCATGGTCTACGTCAATCACATCCGGGTTAACAACACGCCTGAGCGTGGAAAAGAGATCGGTCGCCAGCATGCCGCGGGTGCCCTCGCGGGCGGCCAGTCGGTCGGCGGCATCGCCATGAGCGACGCACCCGGCACAGGCAGCATCATACGGCGTCAGGTGCTGTCCTAACAACGCGGCGATGATGCCGGTGAGCACATCGCCCATCCCGCCGCTGGCCATCCCGGCATTGCCGGCATCGATAATGCCCATCGCCCCGCTTTCACTGGCCACCACCGTGCCCGCGCCTTTCAGCACAACCACGCCGCCATACCGTTTTACCAGACGTTGCGCAGAAAGTAAGCGATCGCTTTCAATTTCTGCCACGCTGACGTTCAGCAGACGGGCCGCTTCGCCGGGGTGCGGCGTTAGCACGCGATTGTGACGTTTATCGGGATTGAATGCCAGCAGGTTCAGCGCGTCGGCGTCCCAGACCATCGGTTTGTTAAAACTTTCCACCGTGCGCAGGGCGCTGCGCCCCCATTCGCGCTGCCCCAGGCCAGGGCCAATCGCCACCACATCAGCCCACTCCAGCGCGGCTTTCAGAGTCTGCGGCGTCAGTTCATCTACCATTAATTCCGGCCGCACGGTGACAATGGGCGCCACGTTCTCCGGGTGAGTAAGTACTCGCACCAGTCCCGCGCCGCTGCGTAGGGCCGCTTCACCGCACATACGGATAGCGCCTGCCGTGCCGCGATCGCCGCCGACAATCACCAGTTTACCGTGATCGCCTTTATGGGAGGTGGCCCGCCGCGGCGGCAGCCAGTCGGCGAGGTGGGCGGCGCAAAACCGCGTCAGAGGAGTGCTTTGTCCGGCGAGCCAGCGTTCGAGCCCCAGCGCATGATGGTGGAGTTGCCCGACGACATCCCGCGCCTTGCCGGTCAGCAGCCCCGGCTTGAGGGCGATAAAGGTCAGCGTATGGTCGGCCTGTACCACTGCACCTGGCGTCGCACCCGTCTGCGCATTCAGGCCGGAAGGGATATCCAGCGCCACCACCGGCGCCGGGTGGTGGTTCGCCTGGTGGATGAGCGCCGCGACGGGATCGCGCGGCGCACTGCGCAGACCGGTGCCGAGCAGGCCATCAATAATCAGTGAGATATCGTCGGGCCATGGGATGGTCGCCGCATGGATCACGCCGCCGGCGTTAAGCCATGCCTCCCGCGCCGCCTGCGCCTCTTCCGGCAGCGGGCTGTCACTCTCCACCGCCAGCAGCGTCACCCGCCGCCCCGCGGCCTGTGCCAGACGCGCAACGACATATCCGTCGCCGCCGTTGTTGCCATGTCCGCAGAGGATCAGCCAGTGCGCGCTGGCAGGATAAGCGCCGCTGGCCAGCTGGAACGCCGCCTCGCCCGCGCGCTGCATGAGTTCGAACAGCGTCAGCCCCAGGCTGTCCGCCGCCTCTCGTTCGGCCAGGCGCAGCGCCTCCGCAGGCCAAATGTTGTATGGTATACTGTCAGGGTTTTTCGTCATTGTATGGTCCATCATGTCACAGCCCCTCGATCTCGTTCAGTTAGCGCAACAAATCAAACAATGGGGCACAGAGCTTGGGTTCCAGCAGGTGGGGATCGCCGATACCGACCTCAGCGCCAGTGAACCCAAACTGCAGGCATGGCTGGATAAACAATACCACGGCGAAATGGAATGGATGGCCCGTCACGGTATGATGCGCGCCCGTCCCCACGAACTGCTGCCCGGTACGTTACGCGTCATCAGCGTGCGGATGAACTATCTGCCCGCTAACGCCGCCTTTGCCCGCACCCTGAAAGATCCCACGCTGGGTTACGTCAGCCGTTATGCCCTCGGGCGTGATTATCATAAGCTGCTACGTAATCGCCTGAAAAAGCTGGGGGAGAAGATTCAGGAACAGTGTGCTTCGCTCAATTTTAGACCTTTTGTCGATTCCGCGCCTATCCTGGAACGGCCAATCGCAGAAAAAGCGGGCCTTGGCTGGACAGGTAAGCACTCACTAATCTTAAGCCGCGACGCCGGATCGTTCTTTTTCCTCGGCGAACTGCTGATTGATCTGCCCCTGCCGGTCGACAGCCCGGTTGCGGAGGAGTGTGGGCGCTGCGTCGCCTGCATGACCATCTGTCCCACCGGGGCCATCGTTGAGCCCTATACCGTCGACGCCCGGCGCTGCATCTCCTATCTCACCATTGAACTGGAAGGTGCAATCCCCGAGGAGTTCCGTCCACTAATCGGCAACCGTATTTACGGTTGTGATGATTGTCAGCTGATCTGCCCGTGGAACCGTTTCTCACAGCTCACCGATGAAGAGGATTTCAGCCCACGCAAAGCGCTGCATGCCCCGCCGCTGGTGGAGCTGTTCGCCTGGAGCGAAGCGTGGTTTCTGAAGGTGACCGAAGGGTCGGCGATTCGTCGCATTGGCCACCTGCGCTGGCTGCGCAATATCGCCGTCGCGTTGGGCAATGCGCCCTGGGATGAAGCCCATCTTCGCGCCCTGGAGAGCCGCCGGGGCGAGCACCCGCTTCTCGACGAACACATTGAGTGGGCGATTGCCCAGCAACTGAAAAAGCGGAACGCCGACGCCGTTGAAGTACAGCTGCCGAAAAAATTACGTCTGGTCAGAGTGGTAGAGAAAGGCTTGCCGCGCGACGCCTGATTCATTCACAGGCTGTGAATAAAATCTAAAACACATTGCGTTTCAAGGCGCAGACCAAGGTCAAGTGATCGGATTAACATTTTGAAATGAAATTTATTTGTTAAATTTCAATCACATACAAAGATATTATTTACAAAGCGAAGCATTTGCGCCGCCAGTGACGGAACGATAACCTGTGGATAACTCTGTTCACAGTATTTCTGCGGACCAAACGAAAATCATCCCCGGCGCTGGATTGCACTGTGGATAAATAAGAGATGGAAGAAAATTTGGAGCGGGAAACGAGACTCGAACTCGCGACCCCGACCTTGGCAAGGTCGTGCTCTACCAACTGAGCTATTCCCGCTTAATCATCGTCATTCAAGCTACCGTCTAGCAACCTGAAAACTGCGACTGGTGTGGTGTGTCTTTCAAATTTTGGAGCGGGAAACGAGACT
>NZ_GL882793.1:15989-19064 GCF_000195655.1 Klebsiella sp. MS 92-3 | reverse complement strand
CTCTACCAACTGAGCTATTCCCGCTTAATCTTCGGCTTTCGCCCCGCATCTGCGAGATGAAATCCTTTGATCAGGATGGTGCTTTCAAATTTTGGAGCGGGAAACGAGACTCGAACTCGCGACCCCGACCTTGGCAAGGTCGTGCTCTACCAACTGAGCTATTCCCGCGTTACTGCATTTTTTGCCATATTTCGATGGCGTCGTAATTTGCATTTCTGCGTCGTTACGGGAGGCGCATTATACGAGAATTCGATGCCCCTGCAACCCCCTGACGATCACTTTTTTGCGTTTTTTGTTTAAATGGACATTTTCTCGCCATCCACGCCGCTGAATTGTATAAATAAGCGTCATAACGGGCAAAATCGCTTTTTCCGCCCGGCTGAATGACGCAAAATCGCTCGCATCATACAGCGGTGGCGCGACGTATAACGAGGCCACCCCGACGCCAAACAGGGAATTAGCATGAGAAAAGTCCTCACCGTCCTGCTGCTGAGCACGCTGGCCATCGGAACCGCGTCAGCCGAGACGCTCCATTTTGGCACCACCACGGCCAATCCACCGTTTGTCACCGCCAACGGCAAAAATCAGCCCGTTGGCTTCGATATCGATCTCGCGCACGCCCTGTGCCAGCAGATGCAGGCGCAGTGCCAGTTCACGGCGCAGCGTTTCGATACCCTGATCCCGGCTTTACGCTTTAAGAAATTTGACGCGGTGATTGCCGGCATGGAAGTGATCCCGATGCGTGAGAAGCAGGTCGCCTTCAGCCGACCCTATCGCCAGGCGCTCTCCGGGGTAGTGATCGTCAACAAAGATGTCGCCCATACCTTTGCCGATCTGAAGGCTAAAAAAGTCGGCGTGGTGAAAGGCACGCTGCATCAGCGCTACCTGCGTGATAAACAGAAAGCCGTACAGGCTGTCCCTTACGACGATGTCGCCAGCGCCCTGGCCGCGCTGAAAGCCGGGCAAATAACCGGCGTCATGGGCGACTTCGCCACCCTCGACGCCTGGCAGCAGGAGAACCCTGACTACGCCATCATGGATGAACGGGCCACCGACCCGGCTTATTACGGTAAGCAGTATGCGATTGCGGTGCGCAAAGACGATCCGGAGCTGCTGAACGCCATCAACGATGCCCTGGCCGCGGTCATGGCGACACCTGACTTCCAGCAGATGCAGCAGAAGTGGTTTAAATAACGCAGAAAAGTGTACCGGGCCGCGCACAGGGCCCGGTCGCGGTTTACAGTTTAATGAAGTGTTCGCGGTAGTAAGCCAGCTCGGCGACCGACTCGCGGATATCGTCCATCGCCTGATGAGTGCCCTGCTTTTTAAAGCCGTCGAGAATTTCCGGCTTCCAGCGGCGCGCCAGCTCTTTCAGCGTGCTAACGTCCAGATAGCGATAGTGGAAATAGGCTTCCAGTTGCGGCATGTACTTAAACAGGAAGCGACGATCCTGGCCGATACTGTTGCCGCAGATCGGCGACTTGCCCGCCGGCACCCACTGCTTAAGAAACTCAATGGTCGCCAGTTCGGCATCGTGCTCGCTGACGGTGCTGGCCTTTACGCGATCCACCAGACCGCTGCCGGTATGCGTCCGCACATTCCACTCGTCCATTAATGCCAACTGAGCGTCCGACTGATGCACCGCGATGGTCGGGCCCTCAGCCAGAATGTTCAGGTTGGCATCGGTCACCAGGGTGGCGATTTCGATAATGCGATCGCGCTCCGGATCCAGCCCTGTCATCTCAAGATCGATCCAAATGAGGTTGTTTTCATTTGCACTCATGCTATTTTCCACCCTTCTCGCGTGACTATATTCATCTAAAATAGCGTGTATCATAGAGGTTTTGCCCCATCAGGGCGACCAGGAGCCAGTTCGATTGAGTAAAAATAAACTCTCCAAAGGCCAGCAGCGCCGCGTCAAAGCCAACCACCAGCGCCGTCTGAAAACCACTGCGGAGAAGGCCGACTACGATGACAACCTGTTTGGCGAAACGTCGGAAGGCATTGTCATCAGTCGCTTTGGTATGCATGCCGACGTCGAATCCGCTGACGGCAGCGTGCATCGCTGCAATATCCGCCGGACGATCCGCTCGCTGGTCACCGGCGACCGCGTGGTCTGGCGGCCGGGTAAAGACGCCGCCGACGGCGTAAGCGTCAAAGGGATCGTCGAGGCGGTGCACGATCGCGCCTCCGTCCTGACGCGTCCGGATTTTTACGACGGCGTGAAGCCTATCGCCGCCAATATCGACCAGATCGTGGTGGTTTCCGCGATCCTGCCTGAGCTGTCGCTGAATATTATCGATCGCTATCTGGTGGCCTGCGAAGCGCAGGATATCGAGCCGCTCATTGTGCTGAATAAAATCGATCTGCTGGATGATGATGGTCTGCGCTTCGTCAATGAGCAAATGGATATCTACCGCAACATCGGTTACCGCGTGCTGCTGGTTTCCAGTCGGACTCAGGACGGCCTTAAGCCGCTGGAAGCGGCCCTGACCGACCGCATCAGTATCTTCGCCGGGCAGTCCGGGGTCGGTAAATCGAGCCTGCTGAACGCCCTGCTCGGGTTGAGCGAGGATCAGATCCTCACCAATGATGTCTCGGACGTTTCCGGCTTAGGTCAACACACCACCCCCGCTGCACGCCTCTACCACTTCCCGCACGGCGGCGATGTGATTGATTCACCGGGGGTACGTGAGTTCGGCCTGTGGCATCTGGAAGCGGAACAAATCACCAACGGCTTTGTCGAATTCCATGATTATTTAGGCCGTTGCAAATATCGCGACTGTAAACACGATACCGATCCTGGCTGTGCGCTTCGCGAAGCGGTAGAGAACGGCAAGATCGCCGAAAGCCGTTTTGAGAACTACCACCGCATCCTGGAAAGCATGGCGCAGGTACAGGTAAAAACGCGTAAAAACTTTTCCTCGTCCGATGACTGATCATTAAGCTGAGCATCACATCAGGCGCTGCCGGGCAGCGGTGATGACGCAGCTTACGCGGATGCCATTTGGCGAGTTTTACGTATAGAATCGTCCCCTTTTTTTAGGGCCCCCCCCCCCCGCCGGGGGGGGGGGG
>NZ_GL882793.1:9789-15896 GCF_000195655.1 Klebsiella sp. MS 92-3 | reverse complement strand
GGGGTCAGGAACGACATATCATGGCCTGGAGGCTACTTTGTTAAACGATCTTAAACTTTCACTGCAATACATTCTGCCTAAACTGTGGCTCACCCGCCTCGCAGGCTGGGGTGCGAGCAAACGCGCAGGTTGGCTGACGAAGCTGGTCATCGATCTGTTCGTGAAATACTACAAGGTCGATATGAAAGAGGCGCAGAAGCCGGATACCGCGGCTTATCGCACCTTCAACGATTTCTTCGTGCGCCCGCTGCGCGACGACGTTCGCCCGCTGAATACCGATCCAAACGTGCTGGTGATGCCGGCCGATGGCGTGATCAGCCAGCTTGGCGCCATTGAGAACGATAAAATCCTGCAGGCTAAAGGTCATGACTACAGTCTGGAAGCCCTGCTGGCCGGCAACTATCAGATAGCCGACCTGTTCCGTAACGGCAGCTTCGCCACCACCTACCTGTCGCCGCGCGACTATCACCGCGTACACATGCCGTGCAACGGCATCCTGCGCGAAATGATCTACGTTCCTGGCGACCTGTTCTCTGTTAACCACTTGACGGCGCAGAACGTCCCGAACCTGTTCGCCCGTAACGAGCGCGTCATCTGCCTGTTTGATACTGAGTTTGGCCCGATGGCGCAAATTCTGGTGGGCGCAACTATCGTCGGCAGCATCGAGACCGTGTGGTCCGGCACCGTGACCCCGCCGCGCGAAGGCATTATTAAACGCTGGACCTGGCCCTCTGGCGACAACGAAGGCTCCATCGCCTTGCTGAAAGGCCAGGAGATGGGCCGCTTCAAACTGGGTTCCACCGTGATCAACCTGTTTGCCCCGGGCCAGGTGAAGCTGGTCGACACGCTGCAAAGCCTGTCCGTGACCAAGATCGGCCAACCGCTGGCGACAGCAGTGGAAGCGACCGCCGCCGCTGAACCCGCGCCGTTACCGGAAGAAGAGATCCGCGCCGAACACCGCGCCAGCCCGCTGGTTGACGATAAACAAGACCAAGGTTAATTCTTCAGCAAAAGGGTTATGCCGTGCGCCTGATATACACTTTCCTGTTGGCCTTGAGCCTCAGTTTCGGGGCGTACGCTGCGACAGCCCCGGATGCTAAACAGATAACCCAGGAACTGGAACAGGCGAAGGCGGCAAAGCCCGCCCAGCCTGAAACCGTTGAAGTTCTGCAGTCCGCGCTGAACGCGCTTGAGGAGCGAAAATCATCCCTCGAGCGCGCCCGTCAGTATCAGGACGTTATCGACAATTTCCCCAAACTGTTTCAAAGCCTGCGTGCCCAGCTCAATAATCTGAGCGAAGAGCCGCGCCAGGTGCCAACCGGCCTGACCGCCGATGCGCTGAACCAGGAGATCCTGCAGGTCAGCAGCCAACTGCTGGAATCGAGCCGCCAGGCGCAGCAGGAGCAGGATCGCGCGCGTGAAATCGCCGACTCCCTGAACCAGCTGCCGCAGCAGCAAACCGATGCCCGTCGTCAGCTCAATGAGGTTGAGCGCCGCATCGGCACGCAAACCGGCAACAATGCTCTCGCCCAGGCGCAAAATCTTGCCCTGCAGGCGGAATCAGCGCGTCTGAAGGCGCTGGTAGATGAACTCGACCTCGCCCAGCTCTCCGCCAACAACCGCCAGGAGCTGTCGCGCGCCCGTTCCGAACTGGCGCAAAAGCAGAGCGAGCAGCTGGATGCCTATCTGCAGGCGCTGCGCAATCTGCAAAACAGCCAGCGCCAGCGGGAGGCTGAAAAGGCGCTGGAGAGTACCGAACTGCTGGCGGAGAACAGTGAAAACCTGCCGCCGGACATCACCGCCCAGTTTAAGGTCAACCGTGAACTCTCCCAGGCGCTGAACCAGCAGGCGCAGCGCATGGATCTGGTGGCGTCCCAGCAGCGGCAGGCGACGAATCAAACGCTACAGGTGCGCCAGGCGTTAAACACCCTGCGCGAGCAGTCACAGTGGCTGGGCTCCTCCAATCTGCTGGGCGAAGCCCTGCGCGCCCAGGTGGCGCGGTTGCCGGAGCGCCCTCGCCCGCAGCAGCTGGATACGGAAATGGCGCAGCTGCGCGTGCAGCGTCTGCGCTTTGAGGATTTACTCAGTAAGCAGCCGCAGCTGCGGCAGATCCGCCAGGCCGACGGCGAACCGCTGACCAGCGAGCAGAACAAGATCCTGCAGGCGCAGCTGCGCACGCAGAACGAGCTGCTGAACTCGCTACTGCGCGGCGGCGATACCCTGATGCTGGAGCTCACCAAGCTGAAGGTCGCCAACGGCCAGCTGGAAGACGCGCTGAAGGAGATCAACGAAGCCACCCACCGCTATCTGTTCTGGACTTCGGACGTCAGCCCCATCGGCTTCTCCTGGCCGCTGGAGATCGTCCAGGATCTGCGGCGCCTGATCTCCCTGGATACCATCAGCGAACTGGGTAAAGCCAGCGCGATGATGCTTACCAGCAAAGAGACCCTGCTGCCGCTGTTTGCCGCCCTGCTGCTGGTTGGCTTTAGCATCAGCTCGCGGCGCCATTTCACCCGCTTTCTCGAGCGCTCCAGCGCCCGGGTGGGGAAAGTCACCCAGGATCACTTCTGGCTGACGCTGCGCACGGTCTTCTGGTCGATACTGGTGGCCTCGCCGCTGCCGGTGCTGTGGATGACGCTCGGCTATGGTCTGCAGTCCGCCTGGCCGTTCCCGCTGGCGGTGGCGATTGGCGATGGAGTCACCGCGACGGTGCCTCTGCTGTGGGTGGTGATGATCTGCGCCACCTTCGCCCGGCCAAACGGGCTGTTTATCGCCCACTTCGGCTGGCCGCGTAGCCGCGTGGCGAAGGCGATGCGCTACTACCTGATGAGCATCGGGCTGATTGTGCCGCTGATTATGGCGCTGATCATGTTCGATAATCTTAACGACCGCGAATTCTCCGCTTCGCTGGGCCGCCTGTGCTTCCTGCTGATCTGCGGCGCGCTGGCGGTGGTCACCCTGAGCCTTAAGCACGCCGGTATTCCGCTCTATCTGGATAAAGAGGGGAATGGCGACAATATGGTGAACCGCCTGCTGTGGAACCTGATGCTTGGCGCCCCGCTGGTGGCCATGCTGGCGGCCGCCGTCGGCTACCTCGCCACCGCCCAGGCGCTGCTTGCGCGTCTGGAAACCTCGGTCGCCATCTGGTTCCTGCTGCTGGTGGTCTATCACATCATCCGCCGCTGGATGCTGATCCAGCGCCGCCGGCTGGCCTTCGACCGGGCCCGCCATCGTCGCGCGGAAATTCTCGCTCAGCGCGCCCGCGGCGAAGATGAGCCCGTTCACGTCAGCAGCCCGGAAGGGTCGGTGGAGACGGAGGTCAGCGAGGTTGACCTCGATGCCATCAGTACCCAGTCGCTGCGGCTTGTGCGCTCCCTGCTGATGCTGATCGCGCTGCTATCGGTCATCGTGCTGTGGTCGGAGATTCACTCGGCGTTTGGCTTCCTTGAGAATATCTCGCTGTGGGACGTGACCTCGACGGTACAAGGGGTGGAAAGCCTTGAGCCTATTACGCTTGGCGCGGTGTTGATTGCCATTCTGGTGCTGATCATCACCACTCAGCTGGTACGCAACCTGCCCGCGCTGCTGGAACTGGCGATCCTCCAGCATCTCGATTTAACGCCCGGCACCGGCTACGCCATCACCACCATCACTAAGTATCTGCTGATGCTGGTCGGCGGGCTGGTGGGCTTCTCGATGATCGGTATTGAGTGGTCGAAGCTGCAGTGGCTGGTCGCCGCGCTGGGTGTGGGTCTCGGGTTTGGCCTGCAGGAGATCTTCGCCAACTTTATCTCCGGCCTGATTATCCTGTTTGAGAAGCCGATCCGCATCGGCGATACGGTCACCATTCGCGACCTGACGGGCAGCGTCACCCGCATTAATACCCGTGCGACCACCATCAGCGACTGGGACCGAAAAGAGATTATCGTGCCGAACAAGGCGTTCATTACCGAACAGTTTATCAACTGGTCGCTGTCGGACTCGGTTACCCGCGTGGTGCTGACGGTGCCGGCGCCTGTGGACGCCGATACCGAAGAGGTGACGAAAATTCTCATCGCCGCGGCGCATCGCTGCTCGCTGGTCATCGATACCCCGGCGCCGGAGGCGTTTCTCGTCGACCTGCAGCAGGGGATCCAGATTTTCGAGCTACGTATTTTTGCCGCGGAGATGGGGCACCGCATGCCGCTGCGCCATGAGATGCATCAGTTGATCCTGGCGGGCTTCCGCGAGCATGGCATTGATATGCCGTTCCCTCCGTTCCAGATGCGTCTGGAAAGTATTGACGGCAGGCAAAGCAGTAAAACCATGACCTCGGCCGGAAAAACCAGCCGCCGTACGGCTGGTAGCCTGTAAACCATCCCCTGCCCGGCGGCACCGTCGGGCAGGTTCTTTAACTCTCCATCACCAGCGCGCCGGAAGCCATGCGCCGACGGTAGCTTTCGTAGATCCCCAGCGCCAGCAGTGAGAAGAAGATCGGCCCACCGACCATCCACAGGGTGCTGTTCCAGTCCCCGCTGTCGATGACGGGTTGGATAATGGTGAAGATATTGGCGAAGGTCACCACCAGCAGCACCACGCCGGTCGCCAGCAGCGTCGACGGACGGTTTTTGAAGATCACGAACGGCCGATCAAGATGGGTTTTCGCCTTGAAGAACGGGAAGGCGATGGTCAGGAACAGATAAGGCAAGGTCATAGAGACATTGGCCATCAGCGTCAGCTTGTTATAAAACGCGGAAGCGCTATCCCCACCGAACGATACCAGTACGATAAACACCCCGACCAGCAGACACTGCAGCCACATCGCCGCGGCGGGCATTCCGTTGACGTTAAGGCGGGTCATCACCGACGGCCAGAGCGCTTTTGGCGTGCCCTGGATAATCGCTTTCAGAGGAGAATAGCTGAGGGTGAAGAACGCGCCGGTGTAAGCGAGAAACATCGACAGGCCGGTAATACGGGCGAACCAGACCCCGGTCAGGGCTGACGCCGCAGGGGTCAGGTGCAGGGCCTGGCCCAGCGTCGCCCCGAGGCTGGTCATCAGCACATAGGTGATGTTGCCGAGGTTGGTCGAACGCGCGCCAAGCACCTGCTGCCAGTTGGCGCTCACGCCCCACAGCACAATCGCCAGCGAGTAACCGATCGAGATAACGATCGCCGCGATGATAATACCTTTGGCAAAGTTCTTTTCCGGCTTATCGGTCTTATCCACTAAGCCGCCAACCGCCTCAATTCCGCCATAGGCAAAGATGGCAAATACCACAAACGACAGCATCGCCATGCCCGACTGATACCCGGGATTAGGCGAAAGGGTGAAGTTTAACGGCTGGGCGAAATGACCGCCGTTAAGCAGAAGGATCACCCCGCTCACCAGCAGCAGCACCAGGTTAAGCCCCATCACCGCGATACCGCCGACGGCGGTAATTTTAGCGATTTTATTGATCCCTTTGACGGCAATAAAGGTCACCACGACCATCCAGCAGGCCGCCAGAATACCGACCGTCTGCGTCGGCGTCAGGCTACCCAGCGCCCAGGTCTGGGTTTTGTCCGCGCCAAACAAAAAAGTAGATAGCGGGACCCAGATCTTAGCGGCGGTACTCACCATCCACACTACGTACGAGGCAAACCACATAAAGGTACCAATGAAGGCAAAGCGCGGCCCGACGCTGTGGTTCATCCAGGAATAGATCCCGCCCTCTTCGCGACGATAAGCTGAGCCCATCTCCGCCATCATCAGCGCGAACGGGATAAAGAAAAAGAGGGCGGAAAAAAGGTAAAACGGCATCGCGCTATAGCCCATCAGATAAAACGCCGATGGGCTGTTGGCAAAGCCAAATACCGAGGTGAAGATCATCAGAATCAGCCCGATCAGGCTCATCTTCTTGAGTTGTTGATGCATAAATCTATCCAAACGTGGGCATCGCCCCGACGAGCGACGCCTGACCTCATAAAAAGAGCGCGGATAGTAGCAAAATCACGGAGGGAAATTGTGGGTATTCGGGCTAAAGCCGGGGCGAGGGTGTCAGGTTCAGAGTCGTCTTTCACCTCCCCCACCCGCCGGCGGGGGGGGGGGAAAAAGGGAACAGGCGCGGTCTACCGTAAAGGCGATCACT
>NZ_GL882793.1:5170-9779 GCF_000195655.1 Klebsiella sp. MS 92-3 | reverse complement strand
CCCCCCCCCCCCCCCCCCCCCCCCGGCGGGCGGAGGGAGGTGAAAAAGCGATCAGGCGCGGTCTACCGTAAAGGCGATCACTTCGCCGATGCTTTCAGCGCCCAGCGCCAGCATGACCACGCGGTCAACGCCCAGCGCCACGCCGGAGCAGTCCGGCAAACCCGCCTCCAGCGCCGCCAGCAGGTTGTTATCGATGGGCTGCTGCGGAAGGCCGCGCGCGGCGCGTTTGCGGTTATCCTGCTCAAACCGCAGGCGCTGTTCATGGGCGTCGGTCAGCTCGTGGAAACCGTTCGCCAGCTCAATACCTTTGTAATAGACCTCAAAGCGCTCAGCGACCCGATGATCTTCCGGGCTGATCTGCGCTAAAGAGGCCTGAGTCGCCGGGAAATGATAAATGAACGTTGGTCGATCTTTGCCGATGTGCGGCTCCACGCCCATGGTGAACAGCAGCTGCAGCAGGGTATCGCGATCTTCTTCAGTATCGGCGATATTGCTCAGATCCAGCTTCGCTGCGACTTCACGCAGCTGAGCTTTATCGGCAGAGAGCGGGTCAATTTCCAGATGGCGCTGAAACGCCTGCTGATAGGAGAGACTTTCCGCCGGTTGGCACTCCAGCACCTGCTGCAGCAGATCGTCCACCTCATTGATCAGGCGATACATGTCATAGCATGGACGATACCACTCCAGCATGGTGAATTCCGGATTGTGATGACGCCCCATCTCTTCATTACGGAAGCTGCGGCACAGCTGGAAGACCGGGCCGCAACCCGCCGCCAGCAGGCGCTTCATGTGGTATTCCGGACTGGTCATCAGGTACAGGTTAAGCCCCTGAGAATGGCCCGGGCCGACGAAACGGGTTTCGAACGGGAACAAATGAATATCCGTTACCGTCGCCTGACTCATGCAAGGCGTCTCCACCTCCAGCACGCCGCGATCGGTAAAGAAACGGCGGATTTCCGCCATCACCGCCGCGCGCTTCAACAGATTGGGAATGGGTGCGCTCGGCTGCCAGGTTGCCGTCTCGCTCATGGTACTTTCTCCGATTGCAAATTAAGGGCACGAAGTCTACTCGCAACCGGCGAGTGAAACAAATTTTGTGCAATCTCCGGCAGACTACATGCCATTAATCTATCGTTAACCCTGACGCATAAATACCACTGATAAATAACCGCACATATCGATAAAAAAATCGAACACGTCAATTTTCCATACTGACCCTAAGGCTATACTCCTGTACCTATAAAGGAGCAGTGATACTTTTTCGCCAGCCCGGCGGCGAAATACACTAAAACTGGAGGAATGTCGTGCAAACTTTTCAAGCCGATCTCGCCGTAATTGGCGCCGGCGGGGCAGGCCTTCGTGCCGCTATCGCCGCCGCTCAGGCCAACCCCAACGCTAAAATCGCCCTGATTTCTAAAGTCTATCCGATGCGCAGCCATACGGTCGCTGCAGAAGGGGGGTCCGCAGCCGTTGCCCAGGATCACGATAGCTTTGAGTACCATTTTCACGACACCGTCGCGGGAGGCGACTGGCTGTGCGAGCAGGATGTCGTCGACTATTTTGTTCATCACTGCCCGACGGAAATGACCCAGCTGGAGCAGTGGGGATGCCCATGGAGCCGCCGCCCCGACGGCAGCGTCAACGTCCGGCGCTTCGGTGGCATGAAAATCGAACGCACCTGGTTTGCCGCCGACAAAACCGGCTTCCACATGCTGCATACCCTCTTCCAGACCTCCCTTCAGTTTCCCCAAATTCAGCGCTTTGACGAACATTTCGTCCTTGACCTGCTGGTCGATGACGGGCAGGCCCGCGGCCTGGTGGCGATGAATATGATGGAAGGCACCCTGGTGCAGATCCGCGCTAACGCCGTGGTGCTGGCTACCGGCGGCGCCGGGCGCGTCTACCGCTACAACACCAACGGCGGCATCGTCACCGGTGACGGGATGGGGATGGCCCTGGGCCATGGCGTGCCGCTGCGCGACATGGAATTCGTTCAGTATCACCCGACCGGCCTGCCGGGCTCCGGGATCCTGATGACCGAAGGCTGCCGCGGCGAAGGCGGGATTCTGGTCAACAAAAACGGCTACCGCTATCTGCAGGATTACGGCATGGGCCCGGAAACCCCGCTCGGCGAACCGAAGAATAAATATATGGAGCTGGGCCCACGCGACAAAGTGTCCCAGGCCTTCTGGCACGAGTGGCGGAAAGGGAACACCATCCCGACGCCGCGCGGCGACGTGGTCTACCTCGATCTCCGCCACCTCGGCGAGAAAAAACTGCTGGAGCGTCTGCCGTTTATCTGTGAACTGGCGAAAGCCTACGTCGGCGTCGATCCGGTGAAAGAGCCGATCCCGGTGCGCCCGACCGCGCACTACACCATGGGCGGTATTGAAACCGATCAGCAGTGCGAAACCCGAATCAAAGGGCTGTTTGCCGTGGGCGAATGCTCGTCCGTTGGCTTACATGGCGCCAACCGTCTGGGCTCCAACTCGCTGGCCGAGCTGGTGGTCTTCGGCCGCCTGGCCGGGGAGCAGGCCATGCAGCGCGCCGCTCAGGCGGGCGAGGCAAACGGCGCAGCCCTCGATGCGCAGGCTGCCGATGTGGAGCAGCGCCTGAAAGATCTCGTCAACCAGGAAGGTAACGAAAACTGGGCGAAAATTCGCGATGAAATGGGGCTGTCGATGGAGGAAGGCTGCGGCATCTACCGCACGCCGGAGCTGATGCAGAAAACGATCGACAAGCTGGCTGAACTGCAGGAACGCTTTAAGCGCGTGCGCATTACTGATAACTCCAGCGTGTTCAATACCGATCTGCTTTACACCATTGAGCTGGGGCACGGTTTAAACGTTGCCGAATGTATGGCGCACTCGGCCATCGCCCGTAAAGAATCGCGCGGGGCGCACCAGCGTTTGGATGAAGGCTGTACCGAACGCGACGACGTCAACTTCCTCAAGCACACTCTCGCCTTCCGCGAGGCCGATGGCACTACCCGTCTGGAATATGGCGATGTGAAGATCACCACGCTGCCGCCGGCAAAACGTGTCTATGGCGCAGAAGCGGACGCGGCTGAGAAGAAGGAGACCACCCATGGCTGAGATGAAAAACCTGAAAGTCGAAGTGGTGCGCTACAATCCGGAGGTCGACACCGCACCGCACAGCGCATTCTATGACGTGCCTTACGATGAACAGACCTCGCTGCTGGACGCGCTGGGCTACATCAAAGACAACCTGGCGCCAGACCTGAGCTACCGCTGGTCCTGCCGAATGGCAATCTGCGGTTCCTGCGGCATGATGGTCAACAAGGTGCCGAAGCTGGCCTGCAAAACCTTCCTGCGCGATTACACCAAAGGCATCAAGGTGGAGGCATTGGCCAACTTCCCGATCGAGCGCGATCTGGTGGTGGACATGACCCACTTTATCGAAAGCCTGGAAGCCATTAAGCCGTATATCATCGGCAATAACCGCACGCCTGACCAGGGGCCAAACAAGCAGACCCCGGCCCAGATGGCGAAATACCATCAGTTTTCCGGCTGCATCAACTGCGGGCTGTGCTATGCCGCCTGTCCACAGTTCGGCCTGAACCCGGAATTTATCGGCCCGGCGGCGATCACCCTCGCCCACCGCTATAACGAAGACAGCCGCGACCACGGTAAAAAGGAACGCATGGCGCAGCTTAACGGCCAGAATGGCGTCTGGACCTGTACTTTCGTTGGCTACTGCTCGGAAGTGTGTCCGAAGCACGTCGACCCGGCGGCCGCGATCCAGCAGGGCAAGGTGGAAAGCTCGAAAGACTTTCTTATCGCCACCCTGAAACCACGCTAAGGAGTGCATTATGACGACGAAACGCAAACCCTACGTGCGACCAATGACCTCCACCTGGTGGAAAAAGCTGCCGTTTTATCGCTTCTACATGGTACGGGAAGGCACGGCGGTACCGACGGTATGGTTTAGCATTGTGCTGATTTATGGGCTGTTTGCCCTCAAGCACGGCGCCGAGAGCTGGGCGGGATATATCGGATTCCTGCAAAACCCGGTGGTGGTAATCCTCAACCTGATTACCCTGGCGGCGGCGCTGCTGCACACCAAAACCTGGTTTGAGCTGGCGCCGAAAGCCGCCAACGTCATCATCAAAGGCGAAAAAATGGGGCCAGAGCCGGTCATTAAAGGGCTCTGGGTGGTGACGGCGGTGGTCACCGTGGTGATCCTGTTTGTCGCCCTGTTCTGGTAAGGAGGCTGAGATGATTAATCCCAATCCGAAACGTTCCGATGAACCCGTATTCTGGGGGCTGTTTGGCGCAGGCGGCATGTGGGGCGCGATCGTCGCGCCGGTGATGGTGCTGCTGGTCGGCATCCTGCTGCCGCTGGGGCTCGCCCCGGCCGACGCCTTTAGCTATGAGCGTGTGCTGGCCTTTGCCCAAAGCTTTATCGGCCGAGCATTCATCTTTCTGATGATTGTCCTGCCGCTGTGGTGTGGGTTGCATCGTATTCACCACGCCATGCACGATCTGAAAATCCATGTGCCCAACGGTAAATGGGTCTTCTACGGCCTGGCGGCAATCCTCAGCGTCATCACCCTCGTTGGCGTACTGTTTATCTGATCCTGCAAGAG
>NZ_GL882793.1:0-5012 GCF_000195655.1 Klebsiella sp. MS 92-3 | reverse complement strand
CTCGCTTCATAGAAAAATCTTGCCGCCTTTTCCCTGCTGGACTCTACACTTAGCTTAAAAGCCAGCAAGGAGCATGCCATGCGTATCCTGCCGATAATCACCGCGATTGCCGTCTCGTTCCTGTCTGTCGCCTGCAGCACGCCCGCCCCGCCGCCGGGCGTCACCGTGGCCAGTCCCTTCGACGTTCAGCGCTATCTGGGTACCTGGTATGAAATCGCCCGCTTTGACCACCCTTTTGAAAGCGGGCTGGAAAAAGTCACGATCGCCTGGCACCCACGTGATGACGGCGGTCTGGATGTGGTGAATAAAGGTTATAACCCCGACCGCGGCATGTGGCAGAAAACGGACGGGGTAGCGTACTTTACCGGGGAGCCCAGCCGCGCCGCGCTGAAGATTTCCTTCTTCGGCCCTTTCTACGGCAGCTATAACGTCATTGCTCTGGATAAGGAGTATCGTTACGCGCTGGTCTGCGGCCCCGATCGCGACTATCTCTGGCTGCTGGCCCGGGCGCCGACCATCGCCCCGGAGGTCAGGCAGCAGATGCTGGACATTGCCACCCGACAGGGCTTTGATGTCGGCAAACTGGTCTGGGTCAATCAGCGCTATGATTAGTGCGCGCTGATCTTCAGGCCAATGATGCCGATCACGATACAAACAAGGCTGGCGATACGCATGGCGCTGGCGGATTCCCCTAACAGCACAATACCGGTCACGGCGGCGCCCACGGCGCCGATCCCGGTCCAGACGGCGTAGGCGGTACCTACCGGTAGGGTTTTCATCGCCCATGAGAGCAGCGCCATGCTGGCCACCATCGCCACGATGGTGATAACGCTGGGAACCAGGCGGCTAAAGCCATGGGTATATTTCAGGCCGACGGCCCACACCACTTCCAGCAGGCCAGCGATAAACAATACTATCCAGGACATAAGGCTCCTTTGCTGGGGCCGTCCCCGGATGAGAAACGCTTACGGGTCGTCCCGTAAGGTGGATGAAAAGTCGTGGTGAGTATATCCAACGGAATGAGAGAAGTGAAGAACGGTACGGCGCTAAACCGTACCGTTGACGGCGTTTATTGCTGAGCTTTGGTTGCCGCGCCAGAGATTGCGTTACCGCCGTCTGAAATATCCTCACCGACACCGCGCGTGGTGTTACAAGCGGTCAGTGCTGAAGAGAGGACCAAAACCGTAAAGAACGCTGCAATCGTTTTTTTCACCATAATGTCATCCTTAGTGTCAGTTTTGTTTTCATGCCCTATAAGCATAGACAAACCGTCCAAAGATGAAGGGATCTTTGCGATTTTTAAGAGAAAAGGAGTATGCGTGGAGGAGGCTGACATACCGGGAGGCAAGCGCCATCAACGAAACGGCAGGGAAATTCAGCTCACAGCGTGAGAGATAGCGTGGCCCAGGCCCTGAATATCTTCACCCACACCGCGGGCGGTATTGCAGCCAGCCAACAGCGCGCTGCTCAGAAAGAGTAACACCAGGAGTTTAACGCTGCGCTTCATGTATCGTGCTCGTTGTGACTGTACGAAAAGAGCGGCGCAGCACGGAGGCTACGCCGGTCATCATGACGCGAAATTACTTCACGCGGGATACATATTCGCCAGAGCGAGTATCCACTTTGATCACTTCGCCAATCTGAACGAACAGCGGAACTTTAACCACCGCGCCAGTAGACAGGGTCGCCGGTTTACCGCCGGTACCCGCGGTGTCGCCTTTCAGGCCTGGATCGGTTTCAATGATTTCCAGCTCAACGAAGTTCGGCGGGGTGACCGCGATCGGCTGGCCGTTCCACAGGGTCACGATGCACTCAGCCTGATCCAGCAGCCATTTAGCGTTGTCACCGATCGCTTTCGCGTCAGCAGACAGCTGCTCGAAGGTTTCGTTGTTCATGAAGTGCCAGAACTCACCGTCGTTGTACAGGTAAGTCAGGTTCATATCGACAACGTCCGCGCCTTCTGCGGAATCGGTAGATTTGAAGGTTTTCTCAACGCGGGTACCGGTCAGCAGACGGCGCAGCTTAACGCGCGCAAACGCCTGGCCTTTACCTGGTTTAACGAATTCGCTGGCTTCTACCGCATAAGGTTCGCCATCTAACATGATTTTAAGACCAGCACGAAAATCGTTGCTATAGTAAGTCGCCATAAGGCCCTCTGAAATTGTTTAACTGGTAGCTAAGCCACAAAATGGCGCATATTGTAACCCTAAATACCCCATCCAGAGAAGATTGGATAACGCAACTTGCCAATGTTGTGACCAGTCCTGATGAACTGCTGCGTCTTTTAAATGTAGACGCTGATGAAAAACTGCTGGCCGGACGCGAGGCCAGACGCCTGTTCCCGCTGCGCGTCCCACGCGCGTTTATCGCCCGCATGGAGAAAGGCAACCCTAACGATCCGCTGCTTCGTCAGGTACTTACCGCCGAGGAAGAATTTATCGTCGCCCCCGGCTACTCCACCGATCCGCTGGAAGAACAGCACAGCGTGGTACCCGGTCTGTTGCACAAATATCGCAACCGGGCCCTGCTGCTGGTGAAAGGCGGTTGTGCAGTCAATTGCCGTTATTGTTTCCGCCGCCACTTCCCATACGCCGAAAATCAGGGCACCAGGCGCAACTGGCAGACGGCGATGGACTACATCGCGGCACATCCGCAGCTTGATGAAATCATCTTCTCCGGCGGCGACCCGCTGATGGCGAAGGATCATGAGCTTGACTGGCTGATGACCCAGCTGGAAGCTATTCCACACGTTAAGCGTCTGCGTATTCACAGCCGCCTGCCAATTGTGATCCCGGCGCGCATCACCGAGACGCTGGCCAGCCGCTTCCAGCGTTCGTCGCTGCAGGTGATCCTGGTTAACCACGTTAACCACGCCAATGAAATTGACGGTGAGTTTCGCGCGGCGATGGCCATGCTGCGTCAGGCGGGCGTCACGCTGCTCAACCAGAGCGTGCTGCTGCGCGGGGTGAACGACAACGCGCAAACCCTGGCCGACCTCAGCAATGCGCTGTTCGACGCCGGGGTAATGCCCTACTACCTGCACGTGCTGGATCGGGTGCAGGGAGCGGCGCACTTCATGGTCAGCGATGATGAAGCCCGTGAAATCATGCGCGAACTATTGACCCTCATCTCTGGCTATATGGTGCCGAAGCTGGCGCGCGAGATTGGCGGGGAACCCAGCAAGACGCCGCTGGATTTAGGGCTGAAGCAGCGTTAATAAACTGAAGGTCTGCCAGGACGTTCTGGCAGACCTTCGGATAGGAAGATTTCGACAGACGGGTGTTAAGGTGACCAGCAAATGACTATCGCACCGCGCTATAACCCCTGGCTGTGACGAGCTACCGGTTTAGCACGACCAACACAATAATATTAATTACAATCATCACGACAATTAGCGCGATTAACCATACGGGTATTTTAAAAGTAACATGCAACCGCTCAGATGCTTTTTCACCTTCTTCCGGTTTATTTGCCATCAAATCACTGCCATGCTTTGATGAGTTTTCTATTAGTGGAAGATTTAAATGAGTGTCAGGCTTTTCCTTTTCTTCAGAAATAAAGTCGACAACTTTATTATTCTGATAATGCGTTAATGTCACCCGATTCATATTCTTGCACTCTTCATCAGAGAGAGGAATGACCAATGTATTCGGAGCGACGCTAAAGCCTTTTTGCCGGACGGTGATAATGATATCCTCAGATAGCCCAGCTTTTACCAGCGATTTTCGCAGCAAAGAGATATTTTGATAGAACGTATTTTGCGAAACGACCACCCCCCGTGTTTCCCATACAGCCGCCAGGAACTCATCCCGTGAAATGACTTTGCCGCAATTCTGCAAAAGCAGCAGCAAGCATCTGGCGGTTGGCGCATTGAGGCTGATGCACTCCCCGTCCCCGGCAAGCGGCCGCAGCTCATTCATATTGGCATTAAATATAATCTCCTGATTAATTATACACCCATTAAATAATACTGCGTCATTCATATCCTTGCCCCACGTAACCCTATTATCCATAATAAAATCAAATGATTTCAACCAAACGATTATGTGAACATTCTTGTTTCAGATGAAAACAGGTACATTTCACATTGAAGTTCAGCCCACAGGATACCGCAGATAAAAAAACAAGCGATAGCTAACTTGCTTAATGGTCAGATTTTCAGATTAAATTAATCTCAACTGGAATCCACATCTCATCAGAGAGGGGGGCAGCATTAAATTCACAGGTGCTTCATCAACAATTCACAAGCATTTTTTGCACCAGACTTTTAAATTACTCCCGCTTCTCCATGGTTCGCTATGGCAAGCGATATGGTAGCGTTGTTCAACAGGATGATTTGTCTCAGCACTATATAAAGGAATGCTGGCGCTTATTTTCAATATCAATGCGAATGCATACTCCATTCCCTTGATAACTGTTATCAACTCTACACAGGACTAAGTATCTATATATGGATTAATTAAATGAAAAAGACAATCGTAGCTGTAATGGTCGCTGCATCTGCAGTGCTGAGTGCTCAGGCAATGGCAACCAACACCGCTCAGGTAACTGTACTGGGTGAAGTCTCTGATGCAGCTAACTCTTGCGTCGTGACTCCGACTGGTACCCTGAACAACGGTATCGTTCAGCTGATCACTGTGACCACTGCGGAAGCAAATGCTGAAGCTGCAGGTACTCTGTTCAAAACTCAGGACTTCGGTTTTAAAGTTACTGACTGCGCACAGGGCAGCGCTAACCCGGTTACCGGCCTGACTGTAAACGTTGCCGGTGTCACCTCCAGCGATAAAACCATCCTGGACAACACCGCAGCTGGCGGCGCTACCGGTATCGGTATCGGTATCCAGCGTCTCAGCGATTCACATCGCGTAGCCTTCGACGGTTCTGACACCATGACCGAAAGCTACTCTGCTACTACCGGTACTCAGCTGAAGTACACCACTGGTTATGTAAAAGTGAACTCTGCTACTCCGGTAACCGAAGGCCGGTGATGCTGCCAACTTACTGATTTAGTG
>NZ_GL882792.1:6614-24336 GCF_000195655.1 Klebsiella sp. MS 92-3 | reverse complement strand
ACGAGCTACCAGGCTGCTCCACCCCGCGTCCGTGGAAGCGCACTATACTCCGCTAGCGAGATGATGCAACCTTTTTTCGACCAAATCGACATTTTTGTAAGAATTGGCTTATAAAACGCCACGTTGTGGTGTTTTTTTACACAAATCTGTGCCATCGATGAGATCGCGCATTTCAATAGCTCCGGCGCTTTGTTATCTTCAACACGCACTAAGGCTTCGCAGCAAAAGATGAGACACCATGAAAGGACGTTGGGCAAAATATGTAGCGACGGGGGCAATGCTGGCCATGCTCGCCGCCTGTTCCTCAAAACCGACCGACCGCGGTCAGCAATATAGCGATGGCAAGTTCACCCAGCCGTTTTCACTGGTAAACCAGCCGGATGCCGTCGGGGCGCCGATCAACGCCGGCGACTTCTCCGAGCAGGTTAATCAAATTCGTAACGCCTCGCCACGCCTCTATAATAGCCAGAGCAACGTCTATAACGCGCTGCAGGAGTGGCTGCGCGCCGGCGGCGACACCCGTACGCTGCGCCAGTTTGGCATCGACGCCTGGCAGATGCAGGGCGTCGACAACTATGGCAACGTCCAGTTTACCGGCTACTACACGCCGGTGGTGCAGGCGCGCCACACCCGTCAGGGCGAATTCCAGTACCCCATTTACCGTATGCCGCCGAAACGCGGTAAGCTGCCGTCCCGCGCCAGCATCTATGCCGGCGCGCTGAGCGATAACTATGTGCTGGCGTACAGCAACTCGTTGATGGATAACTTCATCATGGACGTGCAGGGCAGCGGCTATATCGACTTTGGCGATGGTTCGCCGCTCAACTTCTTTAGCTATGCCGGGAAAAACGGCTGGCCCTATCGCAGCATCGGCAAAGTGCTAATCGACCGCGGGGAAGTGAAGAAAGAAGATATGTCGATGCAGGCGATCCGCGAGTGGGGTGAGAAGCACAGCGAAGCGGAAGTGCGTGAGCTGCTGGAGCAGAACCCGTCGTTCGTGTTCTTTAAACCGCAGTCTTTCGCGCCGGTGAAAGGGGCCAGCGCTGTGCCGCTGATCGGCCGCGCCTCGGTGGCCTCCGACCGGTCGATTATTCCGCCAGGAACCACCTTGCTGGCCGAGGTGCCTCTGCTGGATAATAACGGCAAGTTTAACGGCCAGTACGAACTGCGCCTGATGGTCGCCCTCGACGTCGGCGGGGCCATCAAAGGTCAGCATTTCGACATCTATCAGGGCATTGGGCCTGACGCGGGCCACCGTGCCGGCTGGTATAACCACTACGGCCGCGTATGGGTGCTGAAAAACGCCCCGGGCGCGGGGAATGTTTTTAGCGGCTAACTCCCCTGGCCGTGCCTGTTGACCAGGGCGCCCGGATGACGCCGCTTGCGGCGGCCTCCGGGCGCTGTCATTTTGTTCTGAGGTTCTATGTCTGTTGTAATCAGCGATGCCTGGCGCCAGCGTTTTGGCGGTACGGCACGTTTATATGGTGAAAAAGCGCTGCAATGTTTTGCCGACGCCCACGTCTGCGTGGTCGGGATCGGCGGGGTCGGCTCCTGGGCGGCGGAAGCGCTGGCGCGGACCGGCATCGGGGCGATCACCCTTATCGATATGGACGATGTCTGCGTCACCAACACCAATCGTCAGATCCACGCCCTCAGCGGCAACGTCGGGCTGGCGAAAGCGGAGGTGATGGCGGAGCGTATTCGTCTCATCAACCCGGAGTGTCGGGTGACGGTGGTGGATGATTTCGTGACCCCGGAAAACGTGGCGGAATATCTTGGCGTCGGCTTTAGCTATGTTATCGACGCCATCGATAGCGTCCGGCCGAAAGCGGCGCTTATCGCCTGGTGTCGCCGCTACAAGGTGCCGCTGGTGACTACCGGCGGGGCGGGTGGTCAGATTGACCCAACGCAGATCCAGGTCGCGGACCTGGCGAAGACCATCCAGGATCCGCTGGCGGCCAAACTGCGCGAGCGGCTGAAAAGCCAGTTTGGGGTGGTGAAAAACAGCAAAGGTAAGCTCGGTGTAGACTGCGTCTTCTCTACGGAAGCGCTGGTCTACCCGCAGGCGGACGGCAGCGTCTGCGCAATGAAGAGCACGGCGGAAGGGCCGAAGCGGATGGACTGCGCTTCCGGCTTTGGCGCGGCGACGATGGTGACCGCGACCTTCGGGTTCGTCGCGGTGTCGCATGCCCTGAAGAAGATGCTGGCGAAAGCGCAGCGTGACGCTGCGGCTTCCGGAAAGTAGTTTGCCCACCGGGCTCGGCGGCGGGAAAGCGAAATCGGGAGATTACCTTTCGCGGGCGGCGGCGAGCACCGCCTCGCTCAGGGCGCTGAGGCCCTGGCTGCGCGAGGCGCTGAGCTGGCCGCGCAGCCCCAGCTCGTCGAACAGCGCCAGCGGATCCTGCGCCAGGATCCCGGCGCGGGGTTTTCCTTCCACGGCGGTTTAAAGTACCGCCAGCCGACCGCGCACAATCCTTCCTTCGCTGTCGCCAAAGAAGTGCAGCCTGCCCTCGGCGTCCTCCTCATAGCCCAGCCAGACGCGGTTCTCACACCCGGCAATCTCATGGGCCTGCGCTTTGCGCTCGTCGGTCAGCGTCGGCAGCTTTTTGCCCAATAAAATCAGCTGACGGTATTTATCCTCCCACTGGTTCAGCGGGGCGAAGATCTGGCGCAGCGTAGCGTCGGTAATGGTTGTGCCGAAGGGGTGCAGAGTTGTCATTAATCCACCAGAATTTCCAGGGCGCGATCCACCGCGTGGACCAGCGCCGCAACATCGTCTTGGGTATTGTAGGGGGCGAAAGAGGCCCGCAGGGTGCCGCTGACCCCTAAGGCAGCCAGCAGCGGCTGGGCGCAGTGTTGTCCGGCGCGCAGGGCAATGCCGGACTCCGCCAGCAGCGTCACCAGATCGCTGTGATGAATACCCTCAAATTCAAAGGCCAGCAGGCTTGACTGCTGGCAGCGGAAAGAGCGGAAGCCCGGCCGTTTCGCCAGTTCCTCTTCCGCCAGGCTCGCCAGACTGCGGCTCCAGTTTTCCGCCTGGCCGATATCGCTCTGCGCCAGCCACTCCAGCGCGGCGCTGAGGCCGATAACCCCGGCGACATTCGGCGTACCGGCCTCGAGGCCATAGGGGGCCGGCTGCGGCGTAAAGCCGTCAAAGCTGACCTCGGCGATCATTTTCCCGCCGCCGAGCCAGGGCGACATCGCTGCCAGCAGCTCGCTTTTGCCGTACAGGGCGCCGATCCCGGTCGGGCCATACAGCTTATGGCCGGAAAAGGCGTAAAAATCGATATCCAGCGCCTGCACGTCAGCGGGGAAATGCACCGCCCCCTGGGCGCCATCAACCATCACCACCATCCCGGCGGCGTGGGCAAGGCGGATAGCCTGGGCCAGGTCCGGGCAGCCGCCGGTGACGTTGGACATCTGGCCGATGGCCAGCACCCGGCTGCGCGGGGTAATCAGCGCGCTGAGGCTGGCGATATCCGGCAGACGGTCGGCGCCAAGCGGCAGTTTGACCACTCTGGCGCCGGTCTGCCCGGCCACCATCAGCCAGGGCACGAGGTTGGCATGATGCTCGGCTTCGCTAACGATAATTTCATCGCCAGGCTGCAGGCGCGGCCGGACGTAGCTCTGCGCCACCATATTGATGGCCTCGGTGGTCCCTCGCGTCCAGACGATATCTTTGCCGGACGGGGCGTTAAGCCACGCCGCCACGCGATCGCGGGCCGCCTCGTAGCGCTCGGTCAGCCGCTGGGCGGCGGCGAACTGGCTGCGATGGACATTGCCGGCGCTCAGGCGATAAAACTGGTCGCTGGCGTCGATCACCGCCAGCGGTTTGAGCGCTGTCGCCGCGCTGTCGAGATAGACGCCGGCATCGGCCAGAGCCGGAAACTGCGCGCGAAAGTGCGCCGGGTTGAATGCGTTCATGGAATTCCTCGTATCAATGCCGCGATCGTCGCGCAATTTGCCGGGCGTGACAAGGTCTCTGCGTCCTGTGGAATTGTCCGAATGTGACTCCACGTCGGTCAAAGAGGGTTATGCTGAAAAGTGTTGGGTTTGTGTTTTAACCTATTACTTAACGAGTTACGAATAGTATAAATAGCCGTAAGGAGAGAAGAATGAAAATGACTAAGGCCGCTGCGATTATCTCTGCCTGTATGCTGACTTTAGGCCTGAGCGCCTGTTCCTCTAACTATGTGATGCATACCAACGATGGGCGGACCATCGTTACCGACGGGAAACCGCAAACCGATAATGACACTGGCATGATCTCGTATAAAGACGCGTGGGGCAACAAACAGCAGATCAATCGCTCTGACGTGAAACAACTGGGTGAACTGGACGAGTAAGGCAGTAAAAAGGCAAAAAAAAGCACCGCGCGTTGCGGTGCTACATTAAATCACTATGGACAGACAGGGTAAATGTACAGGAAGTGAAAAGGGGTAGCTTTGCTACCAGGGTCTGCAAAAACAGACCAATTGCAAACACAACAACACAACATCACAACCGTAAGCCAAAAGCTTGATGGAACACGCATTCCAAAAAAAGCTTCTCGTTCCGGCTCAGGAAGTGCCGCCACTATAGGTATTTGCTGGTAGAACCTCAACGGACAATTTATAATGGCTCAGATAAAAAAAACTAATAGGTTAATCATTGTTTCCTATTTGTTAAATTGAGTTAACATCTAAGCCAGAATAACCATGTCGAAGCGATTACCACCTCTGAATGCATTACGTGTTTTTGATGCAGCCGCACGTCATCTCAGCTTCACTCGGGCAGCCGATGAGCTTTTTGTGACGCAGGCCGCAGTCAGCCATCAAATCAAGTCTCTCGAGGATTTTCTGGGCCTTAAGCTGTTCCGTCGGCGCAATCGTTCGCTGCTGTTAACGGAAGAAGGGCAGAGCTATTTTCAGGATATTAAAGAGATTTTTTCGCAACTGACGGAAGCGACGCGTAAACTGCAGGCGCGCAGCGCCAAAGGGGCATTAACGGTCAGTTTATTGCCAAGTTTCGCCATTCAGTGGCTGGTGCCAAGACTCACAAGCTTTAACTCAGCTTATCCGGGAATCGACGTCAGGATCCAGGCGGTGGACCGTCAGGAGGATAAGCTGGCGGACGATGTCGATGTGGCGATTTTTTATGGTCGCGGCAACTGGCCGGGCCTGCGTGTGGAAAAATTGTACGCCGAGTATCTGCTGCCGGTCTGTTCCCCGCTCTTGCTCACCGGCGACAAAGCATTGAAAACGCCTGCCGATCTGGCGCAACATACCCTGCTTCACGATGCGTCCCGCCGCGACTGGCAAACTTATACCCGTCAGCTTGGTCTAAGCCATATTAATGTGCAGCAGGGGCCGATTTTCAGCCATAGCGCGATGGTGCTGCAGGCGGCCATTCACGGGCAGGGCGTGGCGCTGGCCAACAATGTCATGGCGCAGTCCGAAATTGAAGCCGGTCGTCTGGTGTGTCCGTTTAATGATGTTCTGGTCAGTAAGAATGCGTTTTACCTTGTTTGCCATGACAGTCAGGCAGAACTGGGTAAAATAGCCGCTTTCCGGCAGTGGATCCTGGCGAAAGCGGCAAGTGAACAAGAAAAATTCCGCTTTCGTTATGAACAATAATTACTTGTAGGGTAACAACATGACCAGCCGTTTTATGCTGATATTCGCCGCGATTAGCGGCTTTATCTTTGTGGCTCTGGGCGCCTTTGGCGCGCATGTCTTAAGTCAATCGCTCGGCGCGGCGGAGATGGCCTGGATCCATACCGGCCTGGAGTATCAGGCCTTCCATACCCTGGCGATTTTTGGTCTGGCGGTGGCGATGCAGCGTCGGATCAGTATCTGGTTCTACTGGAGCAGCGTATTTCTGGCGTTAGGGACCGTGCTGTTCAGCGGCAGCCTCTATTGTCTGGCGCTCTCTCATTTACGTCTGTGGGCGTTCGTGACCCCGGTGGGCGGCGTAAGCTTCCTCGCCGGTTGGGTTTTAATGTTAATTGGTGCAATTCGTCTGAAACGTAAGGGCGTTGTTCATGAATAAGGTTGTCCTCTATTGTCGCCCTGGGTTTGAGAAAGAGTGCGCAGCAGAAATTACCGATAAGGCAGCCCGCCTTGAGGTGTTTGGTTTTGCCCGGGTCAAAGAAGACTCTGGCTATGTAATTTTTGAAGGTTATCAGCAGGACGACGGCGAGAAGCTGGTGCGCGATCTGCCGTTCAGCTCGCTAATTTTCGCCCGACAGATGTTTGTGGTCGGCGAACTGCTGCGCGACCTGCCGCCGGAGGATCGCATAACCCCGATCGTCGGCATGCTGCAGGGCGTGGTGGAGAAGGGTGGCGAGCTGCGTGTGGAAGTGGCGGATACCAACGAAAGCAAAGAGCTGATGAAGTTCTGCCGCAAGTTTACGGTGCCGTTACGCGCGGCGCTGCGCGAGGCGGGCGTGCTGACCAACTATGAAACGCCAAAGCGACCGGTGGTGCATGTGTTCTTTATCGCACCCGGCTGCTGCTATACCGGCTACTCATACAGCAACAACAACTCACCGTTCTATATGGGCATTCCGCGGCTGAAGTTTCCCTCCGACGCCCCGAGCCGTTCCACCCTCAAGCTGGAAGAGGCGTTCCACGTCTTTATTCCGGCGGACGAGTGGGACGAGCGTCTGGCGAACGGCATGTATGCCGTCGATCTCGGCGCCTGCCCGGGCGGCTGGACCTATCAGCTGGTGAAGCGCAACATGTGGGTCTCTTCGGTCGATAACGGCCCGATGGCCCAGAGCCTGATGGATACCGGCCAGGTGACCTGGCTGCGCGAAGACGGTTTCCGCTATCGTCCGAACCGCAACAACATCTCGTGGATGGTCTGCGATATGGTGGAGAAACCGGCGAAGGTGGCGGCGCTGATGGCGCAGTGGCTGGTCAACGGCTGGTGCCGGGAGACCATCTTCAACCTCAAGCTGCCGATGAAAAAGCGCTATGAAGAGGTGTCGCAGAATCTGGCCTATATTCAGGCCCAGCTGGACGAGCACGGCGTTAACGCCCAGATCCAGGCGCGTCAGCTGTATCACGATCGTGAAGAAGTGACCGTTCACGTGCGCCGCCTGTGGGCCGCCGTCGGCGGACGTCGCGACGAGCGTTAATCCTTCCCCCTCAGGTCGGAGACGCGTGCGCGTCCTCCGGCCTTCCCCTTAAGGCTGCGGCGCATCCGACACAATATGCGTCACGTCATCCAGATGACCAATCCTCGCCTCGCCGGAGCGGTTGAACTTGCTTTTGTCGATCAGCAGTAGCGACTGCGCCGCCCGCTTAAGCAGGATCGATTTGAAGTCGGCATTGAACGCATTGGAGTCCCACAGCGCGCCCTGCGGGTCGATGCCTTCGCAGGAAAAAATAAACAGATCGATCTCCAGCGATTTCAGCTGGGAAATCAGCGCCGGGTTCACGTAGCAGCCATATTTCCGCTGCAGAGTGCCGCCGGAGCAGGTGAGCGTGATCTGGTCGCGTTTGGCCAGCTCCTGGCAGATGGGCTGGCTGTTGGTAAAGACGTGCAGCGGGCGGTCCGGCAGCTGGCGGGCGAGATACCAGCAGGTGGAGCTGGCATCGAGGGCGATCACCATCCCTTCGTCAATCCAGGCCAGCGCTTCGCGGGCGATGTCGGCTTTATGCGCGTAATGGCTTTTTAGGCGCATGTGGAAAGGATCGCCGCTGTCCTGGCTGCGCTGGTGGATCACTTTGGCCCGGCCGTGGTTACGCAGCACTTTGCCCTGCGCCTGCAGCTCGCTCAGATCGCGGCGAATAGTTTCCCTGCTGACGTTGAGCTGTTTTGACAACGTTTCGGTGGTCAGGCTGCTGTGGGTGATCAGGAGATCGACGATCGCCTGCTGGCGGGCTGCTTTCATTTATTCTCATCCCATCATTGATTGAGCGTCTGCATCAGGCAGACGCTCCGGCATGAGATTACGGCGTGACTCCTTTTTTTAAAAGGATATTTCCGTACTTAGCGCACTCTCCTGTGATAACGATCGCAAAGGCTTTTTGCGCCCGGTCGTAGAAGGCAAAGCGGTCAATCCGCACGATATCCGGGCAGGGGGCCTGCGCCGAGAGCGCCTGCCGATAGCGCTGTTCCACCGTCGGGTCGAGCGCATCGCCTTCGACGGCGGCCATCATCACCACCGGCGGCGCATAGCTGTCTAATTCGAACAGCGGGATAATCGCCTGCAGCAGATCGCTGACTCGCAGGCCATCGGCGCGGATCACCTGCGGCCCCATGCTGTGCGCCGGGAAATGGGCATCGGAAAAAATGATTTCATCCCCATGGCCCATTTCGGCCAGCACTTTCAGCAGTTCCGGCGATATCAGCGGGGAAATGGTTTTGAGCATCTCAGGCTTCCTCTATCAGTTCAGGTTCAGTTTGCGGCCAGAAATAGCGGTAGCGGTACGCGACCTGCGCTCTGGCCTGTTCTGGCGAAGAGAACTCGCCCACGCCATACCAGCCAAACATCGCCGCGCCGGCCACGGTGGTTTCGGCATCGTCGAGGACTTTGATCGGTATCCCGAGTCGGTTGGCCTTGATCTGGTTCCATAGCGCGTTGCGGCTGCCGCCGCCCACCAGCAGCAGCTCTTTCGCCCTGAAGCCGCCGATTTTTTCCAGGGTTTGCAGATGCTGCGCCAGCTGATCGCTTAACCCCTCCAGCGCGGCGCGGTAAAAATGGCCGCGGGTGGTGTTGAGCGTGACGCCCTGCCAGCCGGCGTGCTGGCTGGCGAGCAGGTCGCACTGCATCCTGACGCCCTGGGCGCCGGGCGGGATCGCCTGCGCTTCGTCAATCAGCGTCTGCCATGGGGTGTCAGCGCTCCACAGCAGTTTGCGCACCCACTCGAGCACGCCGGAGGCCAGCCACTGCATCCCCGGGTTATAGCGGCCCGGCTGGCTGTCCAGCTCGCAGGTGGAGCCGCTGTAGTCACAGAGCAGCGAGGTGTCGACCTGCGCGCTGCGTACCATCAGGATCTCCCAGGTCCCGGAGGAGAGCACCGGCTCATCCTGCCCGGCGCCGGCGCCAAACAGAGCGAACTGGGTGTCATGCCCGGCCGAGATAACCGGGATCCCGACGGGGAGGCCCAGCAGCGCAGCGGCCTCCGGCAGCAGGGTGCCGATCGGCTGGCCTGCTTCAACCAGCCGCGGGAACAGGCGGCGCGGCAGGCCGGTCGCCTGCAGGATCGGCGCGCTGAAATCGCGCTGCCGGAGATCGAGCATCTGGCTGGTGCCCGCCATGGTGAGGTCGGTGGTGAACTCCCCGGTCAGCCGATGGTTGATCAGCGATGAAATAAACAGCCAGGCATGGGCCTGCGCCAGCAGCTGCGGGTGGTTCTCTTTCAGCCACACCAGCTTATACAGGGTGTTGAACGCAAACGCGCCGACGCCGGCTATCTGCTGCAGCTGGCGCGCGGGCATATACTGGCTGATTTTCTCCATCACCGCCGCGGTGCGCGGGCATTTCCAGCTGATGATCGGATACAGCAGGGCGCCCTTCTCATCTACCAGCGCGCCATCGACGCCAAAGGTCGTGACGGTAATGCCGCGCACCGTGCAGGAGGCCAGCTGGTCATGGATCTGCCGACAGCAGTCGGCAAAGCGCTGCATAATGGCCTCCAGCGACCACTGGTGCCAGTCGCTTTTTTCCGCCGCGATGTCGCTGGCGTTCGCCGTTGCGGCGCGGGCGATAATGTTCCCTTGTCGATCCACGGCCATCGCCCGCACGTTCGTGGCGCCGCAGTCGAGGACCAGGATAACGTCTTGCTTCATAGTGACTCCCGAAACAACATTGCCGGATGGCGCAGCGCTTATCCGGCCTACAGACCGCGCGCGTCTGTAGGCCAGGTAAGCCTGCGCCTCCGGGCGAAACCAACCTGTTAACGCTTATACAGCGGCCCGTAGTTCTGGCAGGCGCGGTAGTCCTGGCCCTCGATATCCATGCCGTGCGCGGCCCAGGCGGAAGGGCGATAGATTTTCGCCTCTTCCACGTTGTGCATGCAGACCGGAATGCGCAGCATGGCGGCGAGGGTAATGAAATCTGCGCCAACGTGGCCGATGGTCAGCACGCCGTGGTTGGCGCCCCAGTTGGCCATCACCGAGTACACATCGCTGAACGGGCCCTTGCCGGTCAGGCGTGGGGCAAACCAGGTGGTGGGCCAGGTGGAGTTGGTGCGGGCGTCGAGCTGGTCGTGCATCGCTTTGGGCAGCGCTACGCTCCAGCCTTCGGCAATTTGCAGCACCGGCCCCAGACCTTTGATGATGTTCACCCGGGTCATGGTGAACGGCACGCCGCCTTCGGTCAGGAAGCGGGAAGAGAAGCCGCCGCCGCGGAAGTATTCGTGGATCGCCGGGCACCATTCGGTCGCCGCGAGGCAGGCATCCGCCTCGCTCTGCTCAATCTCCCAGTGGGGTTTCATCGTCGGATTGCCCTGCGCGTCGCGCTGCTGGCAGGAGCCGTCCAGCGCCGCAGAGCCGGAGTTAATCAGGTGAATGATGCCGTGCTCCGCCCGCCCGGTGAGCGGCTGCCCGGTGACCCGTTCAACGGCATCCGGCGACCAGTAGGTGCGTACGTCGGCAAACACCTGGGCGGTGCCGGTGAGCTGATGGCCCATCAGCATGGCCACGCCGTTGAGGCTGTCGTTTTCGGTAGCGACGACAAACGGTTCGCGCACCCCGTTCCAGTCAAAAGAGCTGTTGAGCAGCGCTTCGGCGGTATCGCCATTGGGGTATTGATCGGTCCAGTGGCGCTGACCCTGGAAACCGGCGGCGATGGCGTTGTAGCCCAGCGACTCCTCCACCAGTCCTTTTTCTGCGAGCTTCGGGTTACCCTGCATCATGTCGCGGATGCACATCGCCATCAGCAGGCTCTCTTTCAGCACCGCGCGGCTCTGCGTTTCATTGCGCTTATACTGCTCAGCGTTCTGATCTTCGCCGTAGCGGAAGTGTTTATCCGCCCACGCCAGCGCCATCTCCAGCTCGGTTTCATCATAGATTTTTTGATCGATTCGCCGGCGCAGCTCCGTCATGTCGACAGCCTGAACCTTCATGCCGAGCCAGGATTCAAAAAAGTTGTGGTCGACGATAGATCCGGCGATGCCCATTGAGACGCCGCCCAGCGACAGATAGCTTTTCCCTTTCATACTGGCGACAGCCAGGCCGGCGCGAGCGAAGCGCAACAGCTTTTCTTCGACATCCGCTGGGATCGACGTGTCATCGGCATCCTGCACGTCATGTCCGTAGATGGAGAACGCCGGGATCCCTTTCTGGCTATGGGCCGCCAGCGCCGCGGCCAGATAGACCGCCCCCGGACGCTCGGTGCCGTTAAAGCCCCAGATGGCCTTCGGGCGCAGCGGATCCATGTCGATGGTTTCGCTGCCGTAGCACCAGCAGGGGGTGACGGTGATGGTGACGCCAACGTTCTGGCTGCTGAATTTCTCTTCACAGGCGGCCGACTCGGCCATGCCGGCGATGCAGGTATCGGCAATCACGCACTCCACCCGGGCGCCGCAGGCGTGGCGCAGTTTCTCGCTGATAAGCGCGGCGGTGGCTTTCGCCATGTTCATGGTTTGCGCTTCCAGCGACTCGCGGACCCCCATGCGACGACCATCGATTACCGGACGAATACCGATCTTCGGTAAGCTGATTTTTTTCATTACAGATCCCTCAGGTTATGCGGATAACAGGTTTAGTTCGTCGCCGCTTGTGAACGGAAACGGGCAAAAATAAAGATGATGGCGAAGCACAGCGCCGGGACCAGTTCGGCGGTCGGGATATTGCCGGCGGCGTCGCTGACAAAGCCCATCACCGGGGTAACGATCCCGCCGCCGATAATGGTCATGACGATAAATGACGAGCCATATTTGGTGTCCTGGCCCAGATGCTTAATCCCCAGCGAGAAGATGGTCGGGTACTGAATGGACATAAAGGCGCTGCACAGGGTCAGGGCCAGCAGACCGACGTGGCCGCCGCTGAAGGCGGAGAGCAAACAGAGCAGCATGGCGATAAACGCATAGATAGCGAGCACGTTGTGCGGCGCGAAGCGGCGGATAAGCCAGGTGCCGGTAAAACGGCCGATAAAGAAGCAGACCATGGTGGCGGTCAGGTAGTTGGCGGCGAAACCGGCCGTCATGCCCGGGATCTCTTCGATAGCGTAGCGAATCAGGTAGCTCCAGCAGGCGGTTTGCGCGCCGACGTAGCAGAACTGGGCCAGTACCGCCCAGCGCCAGTGGCGGATGCGCATCAGGCGCGTCAGCGAGGCGAGGAAGGTGCTCTGCGCGCTGTCGCTGTGGTCATCGCTTTGCAGGGAGGGGAAGCGGGTGCAGACGATCAGCAGGGCGACCAGCAGGACAATGGCCACGATAATCATATAGGGGGTTTGTACCGACAGGACCAGACTGTGCTTCCAGGCGCTGAGCTGTTCCGGCGTCATTTTATCCAGCACCTCCTGCGGCTGATGCGGGACGTTAGACAAAATAAGACTCTGGCCAAATACCACGGCAATAATGGCGCCGAATGAGTTAAAGGTCTGGGCCAGATTAAGGCGGAAGTGACCGCCGCTTTCCGGACCGAGGACGGTGACAAACGGGTTGGCCGCGGTTTCCAGACAGCCAAGCCCGGCAGCGATAATAAATAATCCAATCAGGAATAAAGTGTAGTTCATCACTTCGGCGGCAGGCCAGAACAGCGCGGCGCCGCAGGCATATAAAAACAGACCCGTAAGGATGCCGGCTTTGTAGCTGAATTTTTTCATCAACATCCCGGCGGGGATGGGAATAATAAAATAGCCAAAGTAAAAGGCCGATTGAATTAA
This sequence comes from Klebsiella sp. MS 92-3, assembly GCF_000195655.1. Classification (NCBI taxonomy): domain Bacteria; kingdom Pseudomonadati; phylum Pseudomonadota; class Gammaproteobacteria; order Enterobacterales; family Enterobacteriaceae; genus Klebsiella; species Klebsiella sp. MS 92-3. Next base: position 11,513 of record NZ_GL882792.1, on the reverse strand, counting down.
TCCGGCCTGGAAGTTAGTCAGGGTAAAGGCCTGTTGAAATTGCGGTAATAAAATATCATTCAGATTATTAGCCACCGCCCACAGAAAAAAGAGGGAGCACAGCAGAGCGAAAGGAATAATGTAGCTCTTACTCTGCCCGCTCTCCATGGCGCGGTAACTTTGCGTTGGTATCGTTGTGTTTCCCATAGCGTCCTCATCAGTTCAGAAGCATTTACAACAGCATTCAGGGCGCAGTCTGGTGCTGCAGCAGACCGCAAAATTAAGTGAGCTCAGGTGACGCGCCGGTGAGTGAAATGAAAGTCACGGCGGAACTCATGGTTTCTTTTTAAAAAAAAAACCGCCTGTTAATATGATGATGGTCACACTTAACGTACTGTGGGCCATTTTATGTGATTATTGTCACTTTAATTTTTCAAAAACGCTGACCGTTTGAGAAAATAAATTCACAAAACCACAACGCTAATGACCGAATGAATATATATCGTGGAAAACGGGCAAATGTTACAAAGAAATAAAATGCCCGCTTGATGAAATATTATTAAGAACGGGCATTTTAATCTCTCTCGTAATGGGCATGGTTGCTTTATTCATGGTGGAATAATTGACGCGGCTCACAAAAAATAATCATGAAAATTCCCCTTTGAATATTCAGGTTGATGATGAAGACCATTATTCACCCTATCCCACGGTAGCCGACGATATTTCTGTTGCCCTGCCGTTGATGGATGATGAGTCACCAAAAGAGGAACGCAATGGAAAGAAACAGACTGGCCCGGCAGATTATCGATACCTGCCTGGAAATGACCCGCCTGGGGTTAAATCAGGGGACCGCCGGCAATGTCAGCGTGCGCTATCAGGGAGGAATGCTGATCACCCCTACCGGTATCCCATATGAAAAGCTGACGGAAGACAAGATCGTCTTTATTGATGCCGACGGCCAGCATGAGCAGGGAAAACTGCCCTCCAGCGAATGGCGTTTTCATCAGGCGGCCTACCAGACGCGACCCGATGCCCAGGCGGTGGTCCACAATCACGCTGTCCATTGTACGGCGGTGTCGATCCTCAACCGGCCCATCCCGGCCATCCACTATATGATCGCCGCGGCCGGCGGGAATTCGATCCCCTGCGCGCCCTATGCCACCTTCGGCACCCGCGAACTGTCTGAGCATGTCGCGGTGGCGCTGAAGCACCGCAAAGCCACGCTGCTGCAGCATCACGGCCTGATCGCCTGCGAGGCCAGCCTGGAGAAAGCGCTCTGGCTGGCGCATGAAGTGGAGGTCCTGGCCCAGCTCTACCTCAGTACGCTGGCGATTACCGACCCGGTCCCGGTGCTGGATGACGAGGCGATCGCCATCGTGCTGGAGAAGTTCAAAACCTACGGATTACGCATTGAAGAGTGATGCCGCAACGCTAACAGGAGAGCCACGATGGCAAACAGAATGATCCTCAATGAAACGGCATGGTTTGGCCGGGGGGCGATAAACGCATTAACCGATGAAGCGGTGCGGCGCGGTTATCGTAAAGCATTGATCGTCACCGACAGCACTCTCGCCCGCTGCGGCGTGGCGGCGAAAGTCACCGACAAACTGGATGCCGCCGGGCTGGCATGGGATATATTCAGCGACGTGATCCCTAACCCGACCATCGCCGTGGTCCAGCAGGGGCTGCAGGCCTTTCAACGCAGCGGGGCGGATTACCTGATCGCCATCGGCGGCGGTTCGCCGCAGGATACCTGTAAGGCGATCGGTATTATTCAGCGTAATCCGGAATTCGCCGATGTCCGTAGCCTCGAGGGGCTGTCGCCCACCCGTCAGCCCAGCGTGCCGATCTTCGCGGTGCCGACCACCGCGGGTACCGCGGCGGAGGTGACGATTAACTATGTCATCACCGATGAAGAACAGCGGCGCAAATTCGTCTGTGTCGACCCGCACGATATTCCGCAGGTGGCCTTTATCGATGCCGATATGATGGACGCTATGCCGCCGGCGCTGAAGGCGGCTACCGGCGTGGACGCCCTGACGCATGCTATCGAAGGGTACCTCACTCGCGGCGCCTGGGCTTTGACCGATGCTCTGCACCTCAAGGCCATCGAGATCATCGCCGGCGCGCTGCGCGGCTCGGTTGCCGGAGACGCCGGCGCGGGGGAAGCTATGGCGCTCGGCCAGTATGTGGCGGGGATGGGATTTTCCAACGTCGGGCTCGGGCTGGTGCACGGCATGGCGCATCCGCTCGGCGCTTTTTACAACACGCCGCACGGCGTGGCGAATGCCATCCTGCTGCCGCACGTGATGCGCTTTAATGCTGAGGCGACCGGGGAAAAATATCGCGACATCGCCCGGGCGATGGGCGTCAGGGTGGAAGCGTTAAGCCTGACCGCCGCGCGCGAGGCGGCAGTAGAGGCGGTCTGCCAGCTTAACCGCGATGTCGGTATTCCCGGCCATCTGCGCGAGGTGGGCGTCAGGAAAGAGGATATTCCGGCGCTGGCCCAGGCGGCGCTGGCGGATGTGTGTACCGGCGGCAACCCGCGCGAGGCGAGCCTGGCGGATATCGTCGGGTTATATCAGGCGGCCTGGTGATTGCCTGGCCCGGGTAAAGCAGGCCGTTACCCTGCACCGGCGCACCTCTTAACGATGGTCAGCGCGTCAGCCGCAGCTGCTGCAGATTGCCGTCCAGCTGGAGGTCGGTCTGCAGGCGGGCCACCTCCCGGCAGGTGAAGGCCATCTCCTGATGCGCGGCCAGCTTTTTGCGCCACTTCTCCGGGACCTCGGCCAGACGGGCGTACAGCCCCTCCAGGTCCTGAAACTCGTTCAGCAGCTGGGCGGCGCTTTTGGGTCCAATGCCCGCCACGCCCGGCACCTTCGAGCTGCTGATCCCCGCCAGCCCCCAGTAATCCGCCAGCTGCTCCGGGGTGACGCCGAACTCGCTGGCGATGAAGGGGGCGTCCAGCCAGCGCTTCTGAAAGTAGTCGCGGATGCGGATGGTGGGCGACAGCAGCTGGCAGTAGCCTTTGTCGGTGGAGACAATGGTGGCCTGATGGCCCGCCTGAGCCACCTTTACCGCCAGGGTGGCGGCGAGATCGTCTGCTTCGCTGCCCGGCGAGGCCCAGCAGCGGATCCCCCGCTGTTCGAAGGCGGCCCGCAGCGTCGGCATCTCGGCCACCAGCGTCTCCGGCATCGGCGCGCGGCCGGCTTTGTACTCCGGCAGGCGCTGGTGGCGCCAGCCGTGGGCGCGATCCTCATCATCGAACACCGCCACCGCGTGGGTGGGCTGACTGTGGACAATCAGCTGCTCCAGGGCATGCAGGCAGGTATCGACGCAGGGTGAACCCTGCACCGCGTGGATGCGGCGGATTAGATTTAACGCGTCGACGATTAACAGATGAACAGCCACAGATACCCCCTTATTCTCAGCGTCTTTAGGGTAACATCGCCATCAGATCGAGGCTATCTGCGCCTGAACAATCAGGAAGATAACGCGCAAATTTCGCTAACTGACCGCCATCAGCGGTCTGATGACGTCCGGCGCGGGTTCGCCGTACCACACCGCTTCGCGCACCGGGACCGGTTTGGCGATAAGCCCGAGGGCGTAAAAGCGATCGGCGATGGTCTGCTGGGCGCGGATCACCGACAGATCCATCGGCCGCGGGCGATGGCTGCGGCGGGCGAGGGCCATGCTCAGCGACCGGGCGTCGATCCCCAGCTCTGCCGAGAGTAAGCGGGCCGCTTCGCCGCGATGCGAGTCGATAAACTGCCCGGTGTGGGTCAGCTCCGTCAGCAGGCGGCGCATGATATCGCCATGCTGAGCGAGGTAGTCCCGTCGCGAAAGATAAAACTGATGGTTGTTGACCCGGCCTTCGCCGCTGGCGACCACCCGCAGCTCGCCGGTGTGTTCGGCGTCGCTGAGCAGCGGATCCCACATCATCCAGGCGTCAACCGCCAGATAGTCGCTGGCGGTCAGCGGATATTTCGGCGGGGTATAGACCACCCGCACATCGTTCAGACCCAGGCCGGCGTCCTCGAGGATCTGCAGCAGCAGCCAGTGGACATTCGACCCTTTATTGAGGGCGATGCGTTTACCGCGCAGATCGCTGAGCTGGCGAATGTCGCTCCCCTGCGGGACGACCATCGCCACGCTGCGCGGCGCCGGCGGCTCCCACGCCACGTACATCAGTTCGCTATTGCTGGCCTGGGCAAACACCGGCGGCGCTTCTCCGGTGGTGCCGAAGTCGATCTCGTTGCAGGCGAGGGCGTGGAGGAGCTGCGGTCCGGCAGGAAACTCACTCCACAGCACGTTGACGCCGAGGCTGGCGAAGGCGGTTTCCAGGCTCTGACGGGCTTTCAGGATCCCGAGGCTGCCGAAGCGCTGGTAGCCAATGCGCAGTTCGCGATCGGCCCCGGCTGCGTTGGCGAACGCCCGCGGCGGCGCAGGCGGGCGGCGGCGGCTTTTGATCAGCCCGAGGTTAGCGAGCTGGGTGCGCAAGGTATGCCGGCTGATCCCCAACAGCGCGGCCGCCTGGCTCTGGTTATCGTCGCAATGTGCCATGGCGTGGCGAATCAGGGCGCTGGTCACTCGCTGCCACAGCGGCTCGCCGGGAAGCGCCAGCTGGTGGCGAATAAAGTCGTCCAGTTCATGATCGCTCGCCGGCCCCGGGGCGTCGTTGAGCGTCGCCAGGCGCAGCTGGGCAGGACTGATCTCCTCTTCTTTACTGAGCAGCACCGCGTTGTGCAGGGTGTTTTCCAGCTCGCGAATATTGCCCGGCCACGAATAGTCCATCAGCCGGGCCAGTGATTCCGGCGCCAGACGCAGGGTTGGCCGCCCGAGGCGCCGGGCGTAGAGTGATAAAAAGTGGTGCGCCAGCAGCGGGATATCCTGCCGACGCTGGCGCAGCGGCGGCAGCGG
>NZ_GL882792.1:1556-6487 GCF_000195655.1 Klebsiella sp. MS 92-3 | reverse complement strand
GCGGGGGGGGGGGGGGGGGGGGGGGCAGCGGCACCACCGCGATATTCAGTCGATAGTAGAGATCCTCGCGAAAGCGGCGCTCGCGGATCGCCTGGGCCAGGTCAACGTGGGTGGCGGCAATCACCCGGACATTCACTTTAATCGCTTTGCGTGAGCCGACGCGGGTAATTTCACGCTCCTGCAGCACTCGCAGCAGCTTGACCTGCAGCGGCAGGCTTAATTCGCCGATCTCGTCCAGCAGCAGCGTCCCCCCTTCCGCGGCTTCAAACCAGCCGGGCTGTCCCTGCTGCGCGCCGGTGAAGGCGCCTTTCTCATGGCCGAACAGTTCAGCTTCGGCGAGGCTCTCGGTCAGCGCGCCGCAGTTAACGGCCAGAAACGGCTGCTGGCGACGGGCGCTGTGATGATGGAGATAGCGGGCCACCACCTCCTTGCCGGTGCCGGTTTCGCCCACGATCAGCACGGTCGCCTCCGTTGGCGCGAGTTTGTCCAGCAGGCTCTGGAAGGCCTTCGACGCCGGGTCGATCAGCGCGGGAGCGGTGGAAGGGGATTCTGGGTTCAGCATAGAGGGCCTCCGATCGTTGACGCTCTGAACTTATCCTGCGGCGGCCGCAGAAACCAGAGGGGGAAGGCCCGCGGCTGTTGCAAATGCGCCAGCGGATGCGCGGCGGCTGCGCGATTTGCAACAGCGCGGCGCGGCGAAGCCGTTTTCAGTACATTGATTTTAAAAGATTAATTTTTTATTCACCATTGGCATGATTATCGCTAACACCCATATAACCAAATTAAAACATCTCTTCGATAAATATCGGATATGGTTATATAGGAAATAGATAATGACGCAGCAAGCTCCCGACAAGATCAATGTCTTCTGGTTTTTACCTACCCATGGCGATGGCCGTTATCTGGGTACCACCGAGGGTGGACGCCCGGTCGATTTACCTTATCTGCAGCAGGTGGCGCTGGCAGCCGACAGCCTGGGCTACTACGGCGTGCTGATCCCCACCGGTAAAAGCTGTGAAGATTCGTGGCTGGTGGCCTCGGCGCTGGCGCCGTTGACCCGCCGTCTGCGCTATCTGGTGGCGGTCAGACCGGGCCTGCAGCCGCCAACCCTGGCGGCGCGGATGGCGGCCACCCTCGACCGTTTATCGGAAGGTCGGCTGCTGATCAACGTCGTTACCGGCGGCGACCCGGTGGAAAACAAAGGCGACGGTATCTTCCTCAGCCACAGCGAGCGCTATCAGGTGACCCGCGAATTTCTTGATGTTTACACCCGCCTGCTGCGCGGGGAAAAAGTGGATTATCACGGCGAGCATATTCACGTGGAAGGCGCTGAGGTGTTGTTCCCGCCGGTGCAGGAGAATGGCCCGCCGCTCTATTTCGGCGGCTCTTCTGATGCGGCCATTGATGTGGCGGCCGAGCAGATCGACAGCTATCTGACCTGGGGCGAACCCCCGGAACTGGTGGCGGAGAAGCTGGCGGTGGTGCGCGAGCGCGCCGCGGCCCGCGGACGCACCCTGCAGTACGGCATTCGTCTGCACGTCATTGTGCGCGAAACGGAAGAAGAGGCATGGGCCGCCGCCGACCGGCTGATCGCCCATCTTGACGACGATACCATTGCCCAGGCGCAAAAGATCTTCGCCCGCATGGACTCGGCCGGCCAGGCGCGGATGAGCGCCCTGCATCAGGGATCGCGCGATAATCTGCGCATTGCGCCCAATCTGTGGGCCGGCGTCGGACTGGTGCGCGGCGGCGCGGGTACCGCGCTGGTAGGTAATCCGCAGCAGGTAGCGGAACGCATCCGCGAATATCAGGCGCTCGGCATCAGCAACTTTATCTTCTCCGGTTACCCACATCTGGAAGAAGCGCACCGCTTTGCTGAGCTGGTGATGCCTCTGTTGCCGCTGGAAAACGGGGCCTCGTCGAAGGCGCGTAGCGTGAACACCGGTCCGTTTGGCGAAACCATCGGCGGCGATAAGCGCCCGGTGCGCCAGGTCAGCGCCAGCTGATGGCCCGGAGCGCGACCATGAGACAGCATACCGGAGGAGGGCAGCGATGAGTGCAGAACCGCATATCGTGATTATCGGCGGCGGCTTTAGCGGCGCGGCGGTGGCGATTGAGCTGCTGCGCCTGGCGCCGAACGGGGTGCGCGTGACGCTGCTGGAGCCGCGCCAGTCCCCCGGGGCCGGGGTGGCCTACTCCACTGCGGAGCCGACGCACCGGATTAACGTTCCGGCCGCTCGCATGCAGCTGGCCGGCGACGAAGAGGGCGCCTTCGATCATTGGTACCGCCATCAGCCTGCCTTTACCGTCGATGTGCAGGCGCTGCGCCCGGACGGTTCCGTCTACCCTCAGCGCGGCCAGTTTGGTCGCTATGTGGCGCAGCGTTTTGCCGACGCCGCGGCGTCCAGCGGCGGACGGCTTCGCCACCTGCGCGATCGGGCGCTCGCTTTTCATCAGGGGACGGTGACCACCGACGGCGGCCTGCAGCTTAAGGCCGATCTGCTGGTGCTGGCGATCAGTCATCCACCGCCTTCGCTGCCGGCACAGGCCGAAGCCTGGCGTCATCATCCGGCGCTGATTGCCAACCCGTGGCAGCCAGGCGCGCTCGATGCCATCGCCCCGCACGCCCGGGTGGCGGTGATGGGCACCGGATTAACCATGGCCGATACGGTCGCGACGCTGGACCGGCTGGGCCACCGCAGCAGTATCGTCGCCTTTTCGCGCCATGGCCTGCTGTCGCGCGGCAACCTTAGCGGCGCAGGGGCAACCTGGCCTGGCGACTATCAGCAGGGCAGCCTGCGCCAGCGCCTGCGCCAGATCCGCCTCGACGTCGCGTATGCGGCGCAGCAGGGCCTGAGCTGGCAGGTGGTGCTGGATGCGGTTCGTCAGCAGGGGCAGCGGATCTGGCAGGCGCTCAGCGTCGCCGATCGCCAGCGTTTTCTGCGCCATCTGCGCCATTACTGGGATGTCCACCGCTACCGCGTGGCGCCGCAGGTCGCCGAGGTGCTGGAGGCGCGCCAGCGCACGGGCAGTCTGCAGGTGCAGGCGGCCAGGCTACTGTCGATAAGCGGTGAAGGCGAAACGCTGCGTCTGACGCTGGCGCGGCGCGGCGGCGGCGTGCAGACGCTGAGCGTCGATCACCTGATCCTGACCACCGGACCCGCACACCGCGCCCTGACCGACAGCCAGCCATTTTTACAGGACCTCGCCCGCCGCGGCCTGATTCGCGCCGATGCCCTCGGCATGGGCCTGGAGGTGGACAGCCGTTCCCGGGCAGTGGCTGAGCCGCACGTTGAGGCGCTGCCGGTGCTGGTGGCCGGTCCGGCCGCCCGCGGGCGTTTTGGCGAACTGATGGGCCTGCCGCAGGTAGCCGACCATGCCGCTGACGTGGCGGCGCAAGCGTTACTCACGCTCGGGATCCCGCAGGACTCCCGATGTCCTGCGTACTGAATACCTCTCTTTCTTTTCCCTGATTCATTTTGCCGCGTGCGCCCCGGCGACGGGCCGCGCTATGGAGATTGCTATGTCATCACAACGTGAAATTCGTCTTAACGCTTTCGATATGAACTGCGTCGGCCATCAGTCGCCGGGCCTGTGGGCGCATCCCCGGGATCGCTCCTGGCAGTATAAAGATCTGGAGTACTGGGTGGATCTGGCGCGGCTGCTGGAGCGCGGCAAGTTCGACGGGCTGTTTATCGCCGACGTGCTGGGGATCTATGACGTGCTGAACGGCAGCGGCGATGCGGCGATCCGCCAGGCGACGCAGGTTCCGGTCAACGATCCGCTGGCTCTGATCACCCCAATGGCGCTGGTGACGGAGCATCTGGGCTTCGGCCTGACCGCCTCGCTGTCGTTTGAGCATCCTTACCCCTTCGCTCGTCGTCTGTCGACGCTCGATCATCTGACCAAAGGGCGGGTGGGCTGGAATATCGTCACCTCCTATCTGGAGAGCGGGGCGCGCAATATCGGCCAGCAGACCCAGACCGACCATGACACCCGCTATGACTATGCCGATGAGTATTTGCAGGTGATCTATAAGTTGCTGGAGGGAAGCTGGGAGGATGGGGCGGTGCTGCGCGACAGAGAGCGGAAGATCTTCAGCGATCCGCGGAAAATCCATCCCATTAACCATCAGGGACAGTTCTTTTCCGTGCCGGGGATCCACCTCTGCGAGCCATCCCCGCAGCGCACGCCGGTGCTGTATCAGGCGGGGGCGTCCAGCCGCGGCAAACAGTTCGCCGCCGACCATGCCGAATGCGTCTTCGTCGCAGCGCCGTCGAAGGTGCTGCTGAAGAAGACGGTGGCGGATATTCGCCGCCGGGCAGCTGAGGCGGGGCGCGATCCGCACAGCATCCTGATCTTCAACCTGCAGACGGTGATTGTCGGCGACACCGACCGCGAGGCACAGGCGAAGTGGCAGGAATATAAGCAGTACGTCAGCTATGAAGGCGCGCTGGCGCTGCTCTCCGGCTGGACGGGGATCGATTTCGGCCAGTATCAGCCGGATCAGGTGCTGAAGTATCTGCACACCAACGCCATTCAGTCGGCGGTGGAGGCCTTTTCGACCGCTGATCCGAACCGCCAGTGGACGGTGCAGGCCCTGGCCGATTGGGCGGGGATCGGCGGCTTCGGTCCGCTGGTGGTTGGCAGCGCGCAAACCGTGGCGGACGAACTGCAGTCCTGGGTCGAAGAGACGGACGTCGATGGCTTTAACCTCGCCTATGCCGTCACTCACGAAACCTTCCGCGATGTCGTCGAGCTGCTGGTGCCTGAGCTGCAAAAGCGCGGCGTCTTTAAGCAAGAGTACCGCGAGGGGACCCTGCGCGAAAAACTGTTCGGCGGCGGCCCGCGTCTGGCCGCGCCTCACCCGGGCGCCAGCTACCGCCGCGAGGCGGGGGGCGCGGGGCCGGGGGGGGGGGGGGGGGGGGGGG
>NZ_GL882792.1:0-1489 GCF_000195655.1 Klebsiella sp. MS 92-3 | reverse complement strand
CCAGCTCCCGCCGCGATGCGCGCACGGCGGCATCGGTAGAGGAGAAGGTGACATGATCGCTATTGATGACCTGCATAAAAGTTACCGCACGGCGGATGGCCGGCTCAGCGCGGTGCTGAAAGGGCTGTCGCTGCAGGTGCCTGAGCGCTCCATCACCGCGGTGGTGGGGCCGAGCGGCGCCGGTAAATCAACCCTGGCGCGCTGCATCAGCCTGCTGGAGCAACCGGACAGCGGCAGCATTCGTATCAATGGCCAGGATCTGTCGGCGCTGTCCGGCGAGGCGCTGCGCCGGGAACGGCGGGCGATTGGCACCGTTTTCCAGTCTTCGGCGCTGTTGAGCCGCAGGACCGCCTGGGAGAATGTCGCCCTGCCGCTGGCGTGGCTTGGTGTGGTGGAGCGCGATATCAAGGCGCGGGTTGGCGAGCTGCTGGAGAGCGTCGGCCTGAGCCACAAAGCGGATGCCTGGCCGGCCCAGCTCTCAGGCGGCCAGCGCCAGCGGATCGGCATTGCCCGCGCGCTGGCGCTGCGCCCGTCCGTTCTGCTGGCGGATGAAGCCACCTCCGGCCTCGATCCTCAGGCCACGGCCTCGGTGCTGGCTCTGCTCAAGCGGTTGCGTGATGAGTACCAGCTGGCGATCGTCCTGATCACCCATGAAATGGACGCGGTGCGCACGGCGGCGGATGCGGTGGCGGAGATCCGCGACGGGACGATCGTCCAGTACGGGCGGATCGAAGATCTGCTGGCGCGTCCCGATTCTCTGCTCGGCCAGCAGCTGTTGCCGCTGACGCCGGCGGCAGCTACCCATAGCGATCTGCTGCTGCGTCTGAGCTACCGCTGGGATGTGCCGGTGGCCACCGACTGGATCAGCCGCCTGAGCCAGCAGTGGGGGCTGCAGATCGATCTCCTTGGCGGTCACGTCGAGGTGATTAATGGTCGGCTGGCCGGTCGCCTGCAGGCCGGAGTGCGCTTTCAGGGCGAACGCCTGTCGCCCGCGCGACTGCAGGGCCTGCTGGCGCAGCTCGGCATAACGGCGGAGATCCTCGACAGCGCGCCGTTGCTCAGGGAGGCGGTATGAAACCGACAGTCATCAGTCAGGATACCCCCTGGGGCGAAATCCCTTCGCTGCTGCTCCCCGCCTATGGCGAAACCTGGCTGATGGTGGCCATTGTGATGCTGTTTGTCGTCACGCTGGGGGGGCTGGTGGGGGTGGTGTTGTTTAACGCCTCGCCGCGGGGCTTATTTCCGCACGCACTGCTGTACCGGCTGCTGAACTGGGTGGTCAATATGGGACGTTCGCTGCCGTTTCTGGTGCTGATGGCCGCCATTATCCCGTTCACTTACTGGCTGACCGGCACCACGATTGGCATCCCCGCCGCGGTAGTGCCGATGATCGCCGCCGGCGTCCCGTTCTTTGGCCGTCTGGTGGAGAACGCGCTGCGCGAGTTGCCGGCGGAGGTCACCGCGGTGGGGGTCGTCTGCGGCGGGGGGG
>NZ_GL882791.1:40542-41731 GCF_000195655.1 Klebsiella sp. MS 92-3 | reverse complement strand
GCTAATCCCCAGACCGTTATCGATACGCTGATAGTTGCGGCCGTTCACATATTCCAGACGGTCGCCCATAAAGTACGGCTGAATAGATTTAACAGCGTATTGATTGATCGGGAATTTATAGCCCGCAAAATATTCAATCCCCCAGGCGTCACCGGCAAAGTAATTATGCACATCGGTTTTCTTGGTGGTGAGGAAGTTCTGATACCAGCCGCCGCCGAAGGAGAAGGTCCAGTTATCCGGGGTCCAGCTCAGCGCGGTACCGACGATATTCTGGTCATAGGTTTTGCTGTCGGCGCTTGACGGGTCGCGCATTTCGGCGCGGGTGTAGTTCCACGCGGTACCCCAGGTCAGATCCTTCATGATGTGGTAGTCCGCGCCAACAGAACCACCGCCTTTACGCTTGTAGCGCAGGCCGTTACCCGGCAGGTATTCGCTGTCTTCGAACAGATAAGATCCGTAAAGATCGACATCACCTACAGTTTTCTTATATTTCAGCATATTACGTGAACGATAGGAGCCATCGTAATCGCCATTAATACCGTTCCCCGGGGCCTGACCGATCATATCGTAGTCCCAGATATCGGTTTTCACCCCCACCACATCATAGTAAATGCTGTTCTGCTGCCCGTAGGTTAACGTACCCCTGGTATCGCTTTTCAGGCCGGTATACAGCATGCGGCGGGTGGTATTGTTCGCGCCTTCCGCGTAGTGGTTATCCCAGTCAAACAGCGCCGGAATGTTCACGCCCAGCTCATAGTAGCTGATCCAGCTAATATCATCGAACAGGTAGTAATCCGCCGCGAAGCGGAAGCGGGTGCCGCCGTCAAAACCGTTACGCTTATAGGAGCCTTTGTCGCCATCGCCGGTCATCATGTTGAACTGCGGCCGGATACTGCCGCCGACGGTAAAGTTAAGCCGGCTTAACGGATCGCCCGCCTGCGGATCTTGTTTCAGCAGCGTAATCTCCGCGTGGGAAGGCAATGACGTTAACGCTAATGCTGCGCCGATCGAGATCGCCAGCGCTTTTATTGTGTGTGCCATAGTTTTTCCTTGATTAATAAGCCACCTTATATTTTCCAGTTGAATATTAACCGCGAATCAGCATAGCGTGTTGTTGGGTTTTTAATGTTTTGTGCTCTTAAAAATCAATGATTTATCAATTTGTGCGTTTAAAATAAAAGCCCCCCCC
>NZ_GL882791.1:28890-40420 GCF_000195655.1 Klebsiella sp. MS 92-3 | reverse complement strand
GCATCATCAAAATGCAATATTCTTACTGGCTAAACTGGCGGAATAGCGCTTTTCCTTTTAACAGACGCAGCCCCAGCCCGCCGCCGCACAGGGATAACAACACCGCTCCCGTCAGCGGCAGCAACACCCACAGGCGCCAGTCCGGCGCCCAGGGAAAATCAAAGACTTTCGTCTGCAGCATCGCCAGCGCCACTTCCGCGCCTATCGCCGCCACCAGGCCGGAAACCAGCCCCAGCAGGGCAAACTCCGCCCACAGCGTAGCGCGCAGCAGCGATTTTCCTGCCCCCAGCGTGCGCCAGACCACCAGCTCCTGATGGCGTTGACGCATACCGACCTGCACCTGCGCAAGCAACAGCAGCACGCCGCAGGCCGTCACCAGGCCCACCATCACCTCCAGCGCCCGGCTGACCTGGGAGAGCACCTGGCCGACCTGACGCAGGATGCCGCCGATATCCAGCAGACTGACGGTGGGAAACTCGCGGTTCAGCTGGGTCAACATCGCGGGACCGTTATCCCAGCGGAAGCTGGTGAGCCAGCTCTGCGGCTGCCCGTCCAGCGCCCCGGCGGGGAAAATAAAGAAGAAGTTTGGCCGCAGGCTCTCCCAGTCTACTTTGCGCACGCTGCTGACCTTCGCGCTGAACTCCTGGGTATCGCCGGTAAAGGTCACTGTATCGCCGATCTTTATCCCCAGCCGCTGCGCCAGCCCCTCCTCAATCGATACCTCGCCCGACTTCGGCGGCCAGCTGCCGGCCACCAGCGGATTATGATCCGGACGCTGTTCGCTCCAGGTGAGATTAAGCTCGCGATTCAGCGCTTCGTCTTTGTTCCCGTCCGTGGATTGACCGTTGATCTGCGTCAGACGGGCCCGGACGATCGGATAGAATTCCGCCGCCCGCGTCTGGTGTTCGGCGAGGAAGGTCTTCACCGGCACTATCTGCTCAGGGGCGATATTGATCAGAAAGTAGTTCGGGCTCTGCGGGGGCAACTGCTGCTGCCAGCGGTCAAGCAGATCGCCGCGCAGCACCAACAGGAGCGCCAGCAGCATAAACGACAGGGAAAACGCCGCCAGCTGGCTGAGGGTCGACCACGGCTGGCGCAGCAGGCGGTTCACCGCCAGACGCAGCGGCAAGGCTTTGAGCGTCAGGCGTTTGAGCAGCCACAGCAATCCCCAGCCCACCAGGCCGCACAGCAGCGCCAGCACCACCGCCCCGGCCAGCACCGACCACAGCAGCGGGCTGCCGCCCAGCAGCCAGGCCAACAGGCCCACCACCACGACGCTAACCGCCGGGATCCAGATTTTCAACGGCCAGACGTTAGCCACCACATCCTGACGCAGCACTCGCAGCGGCAGGGTCGCCAGCAGCAGTCGATAGGGTCGCAGGCCCACCAGCAGGGAAATGACGCCTGTCGCCCCGATAGCCCACAGCCACGGCCAACCGCTGGCAGCGGGTAACGCGGCGGGCAGCACCGGTTTGAGCACCAGCAGCAGCAGACGCTCCAGCGCCAGGCCCGCCACCCCGCCGGTTATCACCGACAGCGTCAACAGCAGCAGCCATTGGCCGACGATAAGCTTGCGCAGCTGCGACCTTCCGGCGCCCAGCGTCTTGAGTATGGCGACCAGATCATAGCGGCTGCGGCAGTAGTGGCTCATCGCTACCGCCACTGCGGCGACGGCCAGCAGCAGCGTCAACAGCGCGGATAACAACAGGAATTGCTGCGAGCGTTCGAGGGATTTGCCCAGCGCGCTGTCGTCCTGGTCAAGGCCAATCCAGCGATGCTCCGGGCCGAGCTTCGGCAGCAGCCACTGCTCATAATTGGCCAGCTGTTCAGCGTCGCCGGCGAACTTATAGCGCCATGCGACGCGACTGCCGGGCTGCACGGCCCCGGTTTTTGCCACGTCAGCCATATTCATCATCAGCCGCGGCGCCATCTGGAAGGGGTTAAACCCTGCATCCGGCTCCTGAATCACCTCCCCGGCAATGCGCAGCGTGGCATCGCCAACGTCAATCGTATCGCCGGTTTTCAGGTTCAGGAGCGCCATCAGCCTTGGCGCCAGCAGCACGCTCCCCGCCTGCGGTTTCAGCCCCGGCGGTTGCGTCTCGAGGGTGCCATACAGCGGATAGCGGTCGTCCACCGCCTTAACGTCCGCCAGCTGCGGCGTATCCCCGGCGAACGTCATGGTGGCAAAGTTCAGCTGCTCGCCGACGGTCAGCCCTGACTTCCGCGCCTGTGCGATCCACTCGGCGGGTACCTCGCGCGAACTGCGCAGCGTACGGTCGCCGGCCATAAATTCACGGCTTTGCTGGCTAAGGCCTTTCTCCATCCGATCGCTTATCGACCCCAGGGCCAACACGCAGGCCACGGCGAGGCTTAACGCCAGCCAGACGATCAGCAGCGACGGCGAGCGCCATTCGCGCCAGAACCAGCGGGCGATCATGCTTCCTCCCGCAGCTGGCCATCCACCAGGCGCAGACGGCGATCGCAGCGCGCCGCCAGCAGCGGATCGTGAGTGACGAGGATCAGGGTGGTGCCGTGTTCGCGATTAAGCGAGAACAGCAGATCGGCAATTTTGTCCCCGGTCTGGCGATCGAGGTTGCCGGTGGGCTCATCGGCGAACAGAATGGCCGGGCGCCCGTTAAAGGCCCGGGCCAGCGCCACCCGCTGCTGTTCGCCGCCGGAGAGCTGCGCCGGCAGGTGGTGCAGACGTTTGCCAAGTCCCAGCTGCTCAAGCAGCGCGCGGGCATCGCCCCGACTCTGGCTATCGCTGGTGCCGCGCAACAGCGCCGGCAGCTCGACGTTCTCCAGGGCGTTGAGCGTCGGGATCAGCATAAACGACTGAAAAACAAAACCAACGTGCTGCGCCCGCAGCGCCGCCCGCGCCTCTTCATCCATCCGGTGCAGCGGTTTGCCCAGCATCGATACTTCCCCGCTGCTGCCATCGTCGAGGCCGGCGAGGATCGCCAGCAGGGTCGATTTACCGGAACCCGACTCGCCGATCAGGGCGATGGTCTGCCGCGGTTTGACAACCAGCTCAACTCCGGTAAGGATGGAGAGCTGATGCTCCCCCTGACCGACGGACTTCTTAAGATGATGAACTTCAAGTATGTTTTCCGCTGGCATGTGCCTTTCCTGTTGTTGTTCCTGTTTACCTGCCGCGCGATGGCGGCGGACACGCTGCTGATCCTCGGCGACAGCCTGAGCGCTGGCTATCGGATGGCGGCCAACTCCGCCTGGCCTGCGCTGCTCAATGAGCAGTGGCAGGCGAAAACGCCGGTGGTGAACGCCAGCATCAGCGGCGATACCTCGCAGCAGGGGTTGGCTCGCCTGCCAGCGCTGCTTAAGCAGCACCAGCCGCGCTGGGTGCTGGTTGAGCTCGGCGGCAATGACGGACTGCGCGGTTTTCCGCCGCAGCAGACCGAGCAGACGCTGCGCACCATTATTAAAGATATCAAAGCGGCCAACGCCGAGCCGCTGCTGATGCAAATTCACCTGCCGGCGAACTATGGCCGCCGCTATAATGAAGCCTTCGGCGCGATTTACCCGGCCCTGGCCAAAGAGTTCGCTATTCCTCTCCTGCCCTTTTTTATGGAGGAGGTCTATCTCAAGCCGCAATGGATGCAGGACGACGGCATTCACCCAAATCGCGACGCGCAGCCGTTTATCGCCGACTGGATGGCGAAGCGGCTGGCTCCCTTAGTTAATCATGACTCCTGAACGCCAGGGGTCGCTGACAGGTAAAGTTATGCAAAAAACGGTTTTAGTGACAGGCTGTTCCAGCGGAATTGGTCTGGAAAGCGCGCTGGATTTAACCCGCCAGGGCTTTCGCGTGCTGGCGGCCTGCCGCAAAGCAGAGGATGTCGCGCGGATGCAGGAGCTGGGGCTAACCGGTATTTTGCTCGATCTGGATGACCCGCAGAGCGTGGAGCGCGCGGCAGCGGAGGTGATTGCGCTGACCGATAATCGTCTCTACGGCCTGTTCAATAACGCCGGGTATGGCGTCTATGGCCCGCTGAACACCATCAGCCGCCAGCAGATGGAACAGCAATTTTCCGCTAACTTTTTCGGCGCGCATCAGCTCACCATGCTGCTGCTGCCGGCGATGACGCCGCACGGCGAAGGGCGCATCGTGATGACCTCCTCGGTGATGGGGCTTATCGCCAGTCCCGGCCGCGGAGCCTATGCCGCCAGTAAATATGCCCTCGAGGCGTGGTCCGACGCGCTGCGCATGGAGCTGCGCCACAGCGGTATTCAGGTCAGCCTGATTGAACCGGGCCCGATCCGCACCCGCTTTACCGATAACGTCAACCAGACGCAAAGCGATAAGCCCGTAGAAAACCCGGGTATCGCCGCCCGCTTTACCCTCGGGCCGGAGGCGGTGGTGGAAAAAGTGCGCCATGCTTTTACCAGCGATAAACCAAAGCTGCGCTATCCGGTCACCCTGGTCACCCACGCGGTGGCGCTGCTTAAGCGCCTGCTGCCTGCCCGCGCGATGGACAAAATTATCCACGGCTGAGTTGAAGCGCGGAATGCCGCCCCCATGTAAAATAGAAATCGACTAACGAGAAATGCCCATGTCCGAACAGAATATTGTCAACATTAGCGAAGCGAACCTGCAGCAGACGCTACAGCAGTCCATGAACGTTCCGGTGCTGTTTTATTTCTGGTCTGCCCGCAGCCAGCACTGCGAACAGCTGACCCCGGTGCTCGAGCGCCTGGCAGCCCAATACAACGGCCAGTTCACGCTGGCGAAGGTCGATTGCGACGCCGAGCAGATGCTCGCTTCACAGTTTGGTCTGCGCGCCATCCCAACGGTTTATCTGTTCCAGAACGGCCAGCCGGTGGATGGTTTTGAAGGCCCGCAGCCGGAAGAAGCGATCCGCGCCCTGCTGGATAAAGTCCTGCCCCGTGAAGAGGAGCTGAAAGCTCAGCAGGCGCTGGCCCTGATGCAGGAAGAAAAATACGCCGATGCCCTGCCGCTGCTGAAGGAAGCCTGGCAGCTGTCGAATCAGGAAAGCCAGATTGGCCTGCTGCTGGCGGAAACGCTGATTGCTCTGCACCGTTCCGATGAAGCGGAAAGCGTGCTGAAAACCATTCCTCTGCAGGATCAGGATACCCACTATCAGGGTCTGGTGGCGCAGATTGAGCTGCTCAAACAGGCCGCCGACACCCCGCAAATCCAGCAGTTGCAGCAGCAGGTGGAACAGAATCCGGAGGATGCGCAGTTGGCCTCCCAGCTGGCACTGCAGCTGCATCAGGTCGGGCGTAATGAAGAAGCGCTGGCCCTGCTGTTCAGCCATCTGCAGAAAGATTTAGGCGCCGGCGATGGCCAGGCGCGCAAGATGCTGCAGGAGATCCTCGCCGCCCTCGGTACCGGCGATGCGCTGGCCGCCAAATATCGTCGTCAGCTCTATTCGCTGCTGTACTAATCCGTTGCCTTCCCCGGATAGCGCTGCGCTTATCCGGGCTACGCGAACTATGCGGAACGTAGCCTAAGTAGCCCGGGTAAGGCGTGAACGCCGCAACCCGGGATCGTTCACGGGCGCTTTTTCAGCTGCGTCACCACCAGCTGATGGCGGGCGTTGAAGAACTTCCGGTAGGTCAGATAGCCGGCGATAATCGTCGACAGGCTGGCGGTCGACAGCAGCATAAAGGTCACCATGATCTGGTACTTAATCGCCTTCACCGGGTCAATACCGGCAAAAATCAGCCCCGACATCATCCCAGGCAAGCTCACCAGACCGACCGTTTTCGCCGAATCGACGGTGGGAATCAATGACGCGCGAATGCTCTCGCGAATCAGCCGCGCTGAGGCCATCTTCGGCGTCGCGCCGAGGCTCAGCTTCTCCTGAATCTGCTGCTGCTCGCTGCTGAAGCGCTGGCCCATATTGTTGTAGCACAGCCCTACCGCCACCATGGCGTTCCCGGCCACCATCCCGGCAATCGGGATCACCTGCATCGGCACGAAGGCGATCGAGCCAGAAAACACCAGTACCGCCAGCGTTAGTCCAGCGCCAGTAGTGATGGCGATAAACGACGAGATAAAAGCTTTGTCGATATATTTACTGCGCTTCTTCGCATTCCACGCCGCGTTAAAGCAGATAAACAGCACCATCAACAGCGTCAGAACCGCATGATTGACGTTAAAGATATATTTCAGCACATAGCCGACGATTATCAGCTGCACGATCGCCCGGCAAATACTCCAGATAATATCTTTTTCCAGCGCCAGCTTTTCCCGATAGCTGACCAGAATAGCGATCAGCACCAGCACCATCGACAGCGCCAGCGATTCGTTCGTAATGTTATGCCCGTTCATGCTGTACCTCCTGCATATTTCCGCCGGCAGGTTGCAGCGTAATCACTTCATCGGCATGCGAAATTTCATTGCGATCGTGGGTGACCCACAGAACAGCGACCTGTTTTTCCGTTGCGTAGCCATGAATAATTTCATTCACATTCTGTTTATTACTTTCATCCAGCGCGCTGGTAATTTCGTCCAGCAGCAGCACGCGCGGCAGAAATTGTAGATTGCGGATCAGCGATACGCGCTGCTTTTCCCCGCCGGAGAGTTCATTAATGGATTTTTCCAGCATATTTTCGTCAAGGCCAAAGCGCTGCAGGTCGGCCAGCAGCGCCTGCGGATCCGGTTGTTTATTGCGGATCTGCCACGGAAAAATCAGATTATCGTAAACCGAATCACCGAACAGGGCCGGCGTCTGCGCGCAGTAAGAGACCTGTTGGCGATATCTTTCCGGCGACAGCGTCGCGACATCCGCATCGTCGAAGAATAGGCGCCCGGAGGTTGGGCTGAGCAGCGAGGCGATAATCTTCAGCAAGGTACTTTTCCCGCAGCCGGAAGGGCCGGTAATCAACTTGAATTCTCCGGCGCGAAGCTGAAAATTGATATTGTGTAAAATAACGGCGTCGTCGGTCTTAAACCCCACACCGTCGAGACGCAAAAGCGCGTTATTTTCCTTCATGAGTCTTCCTGATTATTTTCTGAAACACCGCTAGTTTACCGCACTTTCCTTTCTCCAGGATGAGGAGAAAGATATACTCAGTTTAAACATGCGCTATTTCCTTGTAGCGCCCCGCCAGGCAACAAGACAGGAGGTTTTTGATGCTGATTTTTATTCCTATCCTTATTTTCGTCGCGCTGGTTATTGTGGCCGCGGCGGTGAAAATTGTCCCGCAGGGCTACCAGTGGACGGTGGAGCGCTTCGGGCGTTTTACCCAGACGCTGCAGCCGGGATTAAGCTTAGTCGTGCCGTTTATGGACCGTATCGGCCGCAAAGTGAACATGATGGAGCAGGTGCTCGATATCCCCTCGCAGGAGGTTATCTCCCGGGATAACGCCAACGTCACCATCGACGCGGTCTGCTTTATTCAGGTGATCGACGCGCCAAAGGCCGCCTACGAGGTCAGCAATCTTGAGCAGGCGATCGTCAACCTGACGATGACCAACATCCGTACCGTGCTCGGCTCAATGGAGCTGGACGAAATGCTCTCCCAGCGCGACAGCATTAACACCCGCCTGCTGCATATCGTTGACGACGCCACCAACCCGTGGGGGGTGAAAATTACCCGCGTCGAAATTCGCGACGTTCGCCCGCCGGCGGAGCTTATCGCCTCGATGAACGCCCAGATGAAAGCCGAACGTACCAAACGCGCGTACATCCTTGAGGCCGAAGGGGTGCGACAGGCGGAAATTCTGAAAGCGGAAGGGGAAAAGCAGTCGCAGATCCTCAAGGCCGAGGGCGAACGGCAGTCCGCGTTCCTGCAGGCGGAGGCTCGCGAACGGTCCGCCGAAGCGGAAGCCCGCGCCACCCAAATGGTCTCCTCGGCGATCGCCTCGGGCGATATTCAGGCGATCAACTACTTCGTGGCGCAGAAATACACCGATGCGCTGCAGCAGATTGGCGCCGCTAACAACAGCAAAGTGGTATTGATGCCGCTGGATGCCAGCAGCCTGATGGGATCGATCGCCGGGATCAGCGAGCTGATCAAAGAAGGCGCTGGCGATCGGAAAAAATCATGATCGGCATGATCCTCGCACACCCCCATCTGTTCTGGCTAAGCCTCGGCGGGCTGCTGCTGGCGGCCGAGATGCTGGGCGGCAGCGGATACCTGCTGTGGAGCGGCGTCGCCGGCGTGGTGACCGGCGCCCTGACCTGGCTCCTGCCGCTGAGCTGGGAATGGCAAGGCACGCTGTTTGCCGTTCTCACCCTGCTGGCGGCGTGGCTGTGGTCGAAATGGCTGCGCAAGCGCGTCAAAACGCAGCGCCCGGCCGATGCCCAGCTCAACCAGCGCGGGCAGCAACTGGTGGGCCGCCGCCTGACGCTGGATGCCCCGCTGGTGAACGGCCGCGGCCACGTCCGCGTGGGCGACAGCTCCTGGCCGGTGATTGCCGATGAAGACTTCGCGGCGGGCAGCAAGGTTGAAGTGATTGCCGTAGAAGGGATTACGCTACGAATCAGACCCGCCGTCCGTTAAGCCTGCGCCTTGCGATGGCAGCAGCCGGAAAGATTATCGATAATCGGGCACTCCGCGCTGTCGTCGCCGGGGCAGGATTCGGCCAGCGCCAGCAGGTGCGCGCGCATATTTTGCAGCTCGCGGATATGGTTCTCGATATCCGCCACTTTCTCCAGCGTGCGTTTTTTCACATCGGCGCTGTGCCGCGACGGGTCGTTGAACAGGGCCACCAGCTCGCGGCACTCTTCCAGGTTAAACCCCACCTGCCGCGCCTGGCGCAGCAGCGTCAGCTCATCGAGATGCTGCTGACTATAGGTGCGGTAGCCGTTTTCGCTCCGCAACGGCGGCGTCACCAGCCCCTTCTCTTCATAAAAACGAATCGCTTTGCTGGTTAAGCCGGTTTTTTTCGCCACATCGCTGATATTCATTTTTTCTCCTTGACCTTCCCCTTGCTGGAAGGTTTAACCTTCTTAATACTCGATGAAAGAGTGGGTCTGGTCAATCGTTGACCGGAAAATTATTCAGGAGTTATTTATGTCTAACACTATCGACCTGACGCTGGATGGCCTCTCCTGCGGCCACTGCGTCAAACGCGTGAAAGAGAGTCTGGAGCAGCGTCCTGACGTTGAGCAAGCGGAAGTCACCCTCACTGAAGCCCATGTGACGGGCAGCGCCAGCGCGCAAGCGCTGATTGATACCGTGAAACAAGCCGGATACGGCGCGGAGCTCAGCCACCCAAAGGCTAAACCGCTGGCAGAATCATCAATCCCGTCGGAAGCACTGACAGCGGCCACTCCTGAGCTTCCGGCAGCCCATGACGAAGATGACAGTCAACAGCTGCTGATCAACGGCATGAGCTGCGCCAGCTGCGTCTCCCGGGTACAAAACGCGCTTGCCGCGGTGCCGGGCGTCTCACAGGCGCGGGTTAACCTGGCGGAACGCACGGCGCTAGTGATGGGCAGTGCGTCCGCCGCAGAATTAGTGCAGGCGGTGGAGAAAGCCGGCTATGGCGCGGAGGCGATCGAAGACGATCTGCAACGCCGCGAACGCCAGCAGGAAACCGCCCTCGCGACGATGAAGCGTTTTCGCTGGCAGGCGATTGTCGCCCTGCTGGTCGGCGTGCCGGTGATGGTCTGGGGCATGATCGGCGATAACATGATGGTCAGCGACGAAAACCGTTCGCTGTGGCTGGTTATCGGCCTTGTCACCCTCGCCGTCATGGTCTTCGCCGGCGGCCACTTCTACCGCAGCGCGTGGAAAAGCCTGAAAAACGGCACCGCCACCATGGACACGCTGGTGGCGCTCGGCACCGGCGTCGCCTGGCTGTACTCGATGAGCGTCAACCTGTGGCCGCAGTGGTTCCCGATGGAAGCCCGCCATCTCTATTACGAAGCCAGCGCGATGATTATCGGCCTGATTAACCTCGGCCATATGCTGGAGGCCCGCGCGCGTCAGCGCTCCTCGAAAGCGCTGGAAAAACTGCTCGACCTGACGCCGCCTTCGGCGCGGGTCGTCACGCCCGAGGGCGAGAAAGATCTGCCGCTCGCGGAAGTTCAGGCGGGCATGACGCTGCGCCTGACTACCGGCGACCGCGTCCCGGTCGACGGCATGATAAGCCAGGGCGAAGCCTGGTTTGATGAAGCGATGCTCACCGGCGAACCGGTGCCGCAGCAAAAAGGCGATGGCGACGCCATTCACGCCGGGACCGTGGTGCAGGATGGCAGCGTGCTGTTTACCGCCAGCGCCGTCGGCAGCCAGACCACGCTGGCAAGAATTATCCGCATGGTGCGCCAGGCGCAGAGCAGCAAACCGGAGATCGGCCAGCTGGCGGATAAAATCTCCGCCGTATTTGTTCCGGCGGTGGTCGTCATTGCGCTGATTAGCGCTGCGATCTGGTACTTCTTCGGCCCGGCGCCGCAGATCGTCTATACCCTGGTCATTGCCACCACGGTACTGATTATCGCCTGTCCGTGCGCCTTAGGCCTGGCGACGCCGATGTCGATTATCTCCGGCGTTGGCCGGGCGGCGGAGTACGGCGTGCTGGTGCGCGATGCCGATGCGCTGCAGCGCGCCAGTGAACTCGACACCCTGGTGTTCGATAAAACCGGCACCCTGACCGAAGGCAAGCCGCAGGTGGTGGCGGTGAAAACTTTCGCTGGCGTTGATGAGCATACCGCGCTGCGTCTTGCCGCCGCGCTGGAGCAGGGCTCAAGCCATCCGCTGGCGCGAGCGATCCTTGATAAAGCTGCCGACGGCCCATTGCCGGAAGTCAGCGGCTTCCGCACCCTGCGCGGCCTTGGCGTCAGCGGCGAGGCGGAAGGTCATCGTCTGCTGCTCGGTAACCAGGCGCTGCTCAACGAGCAGCATATCAATACCGCCGAGGTGGAAAGCGAGATGACAGCCCAGGCCTCACGCGGCGCCACACCGGTGCTGCTGGCGGTGGATGGTCAGGCCGCCGCGCTGTTCGCCATCCGCGACCCGCTGCGCGAAGACAGCGTCGACGCCCTGGCGCGTTTGCATCGGCAGGGCTACCGGCTGGTGATGCTTACCGGGGATAACCCCACCACCGCGAAGGCTATCGCCAAAGAAGCCGGCATTGATGAAGTGATCGCCGGCGTGCTGCCGGACGGTAAAGCCGATGCCATTAAGCGTCTGCAGAGCCAGGGGCACAAAGTGGCGATGGTTGGCGATGGGATTAACGACGCCCCGGCGCTGGCCCAGGCGGATGTCGGGATCGCCATGGGCGGCGGCAGCGATGTCGCTATTGAAACCGCGGCGATCACCCTGATGCGCCATAGTCTTCACGGCGTGGCCGATGCGCTGGCGATTTCGAAAGCAACGTTACGCAATATGAAGCAGAACCTGCTGGGCGCGTTTGTCTACAACTCGCTGGGTATCCCGATTGCCGCCGGGATCCTCTGGCCGCTGACCGGCACCCTGCTCAACCCGGTGGTCGCCGGCGCGGCGATGGCGCTGTCGTCGATCACCGTGGTGAGTAACGCCAACCGCTTGCTGCGCTTTAAACCAAAAGAGTAAACGCCGTCAGATGAAACGGGGG